>JBGVLG010000205.1:0-72372 GCA_045124155.1 Anaeroplasma sp. | reverse complement strand
ACGTGCAATAAAAAGCAAATAGTTAGGGAGTCAGCTGAGGTCGTAGTATGTGAGAAGCCACTCACAAAAGGACCTAATGTTTATATAGTGCGAATCACTATAAGCAATGTTTGAATAATACGTAAGATGGGATAGTCTCGAAAAATTTGGCTAGAAAGGAAGTTATTTCTTAAGCTTTTTGCAACAAAAACTAAAATTGTAAGACCAACTAATAGTAATTTCTTAGGCTTTACATTTTGGAAAAACAGTGATGTTTGGAAATGCAAACCCGGTACGGACCGAAAGATTAAACTTTATGATAAGGTTAAAAAGGTATTTAAGCGTAAGCACGCATTATCAATTCCACTAGCAACTACATTTACTAAAATAAATCAAATTATTCTAGGTTGAATAAACTACTTTCGTATATGAAGTATGAAAGGTTTTATCGAAAGCTTTGGACAATGGTTAAGACATAAGGTAAGGGTAATAATTATCAAACAATGGAAGAAATCTATGAGAATATACATTAATCTCCAAAGAATTACCAAAGCATTTAAATGCAATTTTGAAGATGAAAATATATTCAAGGTAGCAAATTCTAGATTAGGTTGGTATAAAAGCTGCAAGATGGATGTAGCGAATTACATATTAAGACCTAAAGTATATTAAGACCTAAAGTTTTAGCACTAGCTGATGAGAAAAAAGGAAGATCGGGATTGGTCAACCCTATGGCTTATTACCTTAAGTAGTTTGTGTTCAATATAAATGTAGCGCCGTATACGAGACCCGTACGTAAGGTGCAATGGGAGAGGCAAAGAGTTTTTTTCTTTCCTCTACCCTATTTTCACCAACCATATATTTTAAGGGATGGAAAACCACCTACCAACCATATATTTTAAAGAACCTTTTTATTTAGGAAAGTGTTTTATGTATTTTTATGTCAATTTTTGTGTTTACTTTACTTCTAATTATTGATAAAATATAGTAGAAGAATTTTAAAATACTGGAGAATTTTTAAATGAAAAAAAGTTTATTTACTGCTCTATTAGTATGCTTTATTTTCGTACTGACAGGCTGTAATCTCAATTTTAATAAAACTAGTAACTCTAGTCCAAATATTTCAACTGATATTAGTACAAGTATACCAATAAATGAAACAACTAGTATCCCTACAAATATTCCTTCAACAAGTTTAGAAAATATTACTACATCTACAGATATTAATATTTCCTTAGAAAATGAATTTATTAAGCTAAAGAGCATTAAATATGCTACTATAATTGAAAAGACAAAAGTCTCAAAGGATAATAATATCTATTTAGCGTCAAGAACTACAAATGTTGATTTAAATAATAATTATTACTATGGAGAATTTTCTTCATTATCAAGTGAGGGAACCCTTCAATATTCTGCTAATTCTTTTTATTATAAATTATCAAATGATTCAAGTGTGAAAAATTATTATGAAACTAATGATATATTTAGAACTGTTGGTATATCGGATTTATTAGATACATCCTTAAATTATAAAAAAAAGACTTCTACATCATATCAAATTACATTAACTAATGATGTTACAAGATTTGAAAATGTATTCGATAATATTAATATCGATTTTGGTACAAAATATAATTATAATCCTTGTTTATTAAAGGCTACCTTAGATTTTAGTAAAGATGGCTTATCAAAAATTACTATTGATGCATCACTGGCTTTTGGGTCTTATTACAATGAGGCTATAAGAGAAATTACAATAAGCTATGATACATTTGAAATTCATCAATTTGATTTATCTTCAGGTACTAAATATTACACAAATGTTGGAGATAAATTAGATACTTATGTTCTTGAAATGATATATCAATATGGAGATTCTATCTATATTCATTCCGGGGATTTTGATATGCTTATTGATGCAGGACAACAAGATGATGGGGCTAATGTCAATAATATATTAAAGGATAAATGCTTAGATAATAAACTTGAGGTATTAATTGCAACCCATGGTCATCAAGACCATTTGGGAGGTTTTACAACAGGTGCATTAAATTCTATTACTGATGTAGATTTAATTATTGATTATGGCTATACTGGTGGAAATACAGATTATGGCTATGAAAGATATCGTAACTATTATACAAATTGCGATTATTATTCAGCTTATGATTGTGTAAATCTTAAAAATGGAGCTTCTAAACTATATAAGTTTTCAGATGATTTATCTTTAGAGGTATTAAATACAGGTGCTTATCAGGAAAGTGGCACTGAGCTGCATAGAGATTGTAATGATGAAAATGAGCATTCAGTTATTGTTAAACTCACATTTAAGGACCACACTTATCTATACACTGGTGATATTTCTGGTAATTATGAAAGCTATTTAGAAAAAGAAGATATTCAAAATATTACAGTTTATAAAGCAAGTCATCATGGAGCTCAAACTAAAAATTCTAATTCTGCTTCATTCTTAAATTATGTAAATCCAGAAATAGCTGTAGTTTCTGCCGCAATAGTTTATTCAGATAATATTTTTGATAGTGCTCAGGCTCACCCAACAAGAACCTTCGTATCAAGAATTCTTGCGACATCAAAAATTAAGCAAACAAAGAATTTATATTACAATGGTACTATGGGTACTATTCATTTATCAGATGATGGAAAAAATGAAATTACTGTAACAGGATTTGGACCTACTAAGGGCTATTTAGTTGATGGCGTTAAAGTAACTGGTGAAGAAAATAAAAAATTTGTTGATACAAAGTTTTATGAGCTAAAATATTAGTAATGGAGGATAAATATGGAAGTAAAACTAATTGATTTAACAAAAGAATTTGATAAACAAGGAAAGAAAAAAAGAGGAGCTCCTCAAGAAAAGGTAGTTGCGGTAGATCATATTAATATTGATGTACCAGATGGAAAGCTTATTGGTTTATTAGGACCTTCAGGATGTGGTAAATCTACAACATTATATATGATTGCAGGACTACACTTACCTACTGATGGAAAAATTTTGTTTGGAGATAGAGATGTAACTCACCTACCACCAGAAAAAAGAGGTATTGGATTAGTCTTCCAAAATTATGCATTATACCCACATTTAAGTGTAGCTGAGAATATAATGTTCCCATTATTAAGTCGTAAAGAGCCAAAACAGCAAGCTTATGAGAAAGCATTAGAAATGGCAAAGCTTGTAGGTATTGAGGATTATATGGATCGTAAGCCTAGTCAACTATCAGGTGGTCAGCAACAAAGAGTTGCCATTGCACGTGCATTAGTTAAAATGCCTGAGGTATTATTACTAGATGAACCATTATCAAATCTTGATGCTCGCTTACGTTTACAAACAAGAGAAGAGATTAAAAGAATTCAAAGAACAACAGGAATTACTACTATTTTTGTAACCCATGACCAAGAAGAAGCAATGAGTATTTCTGATGAGATTGTTGTTATGAACTTTGGTGTTGTTCAACAAATTGGAGTTCCTCAGGATGTTTATAATGAACCAATTAACGAGTTTGTTGCTAAATTCTTAGGTACACCTCCAATTAACATTGTTGAGGCTAAATATAATGATGGACATGTTAATTTTGGTACTCAAGAATTTGTGGATTCATTAGAAACTTCTTTAGGAGTTGAATATACAGAATCAATTCATTTAGGATTCCGTCCAGAATTTTTTAGAATAGAAGAAGACGGAAAATACCAAATGGATGTAGAATTTGTTGAATATATAGGTCGTGATAAAACTGTTATCTTTAGATTGCCTGGCATCGAAAATCAAACATTTAAATGTATTGTTCCTTCTGGAATTTTAGTAGAACCAGGAAATTCCTATAAGTTCTCATTAACAAGATATTATATCTTTGATGATCAAGGAAGGAGAATTAAATAATGCTTGAATGGAAAAAGGATGGATGGAAAGCAGCCATATGCTTAGCACCTATGCTTCTTCTAATGGCGTTATTTACATTTTATCCAATTATTAATACAATAATTACTTCATTCAAAGTATATCCAGATGCTCCATCAGGAATCAATGATTTTGTTGGTTGGGGTTTTGGTGCTTATTTTGACCCGGCCTATAATCCTTCTATGGAGGCTTGGGAATGGGGTAAGGAAATTCCTGTACTTCAGGATAAATCATTTTGGAGTGCTGTAGCATTTACTGTATTACTTGCAGTAATTTCAGTTCCACTTTCAATTATTATTGCATTGTTAATATCTGTTGCGCTATGTTCAATTAAACCTTTAAGAGGTATTTTCCAAACAATATTCTTCCTACCTTATGTTACTAATGGTATTGCCTTTGGTATGGTATTTGCTTCAATTTTCTCTTGGAATGGTTTAATAAATGGAATGTTTAATGCAGCAATTAACTGGATAGGAGATATTCCTATTGAAGGTTTAACTGATAAAACAGTTGCAATGTGGGCTGGTGCGATTGTTATTATTACTTATACAATTTGGAATGGACTAGCATTTAAGATTTTGGTATTTGTTGGTGGTATTCAAGGTATAGATAAGCAATATTATCAAGCTGCTCAGCTAGATGGTGCTTCTAAATGGAGAGTATTTAGAAAAATTACTCTACCATTATTATCACCAATGGTTTTATATATAACAATTACATCATTAATTGGTGCCTTTAAAGCATATTCATCTATTGTAGCTATTTATGGTGATACAATGGGTAGTGGTAGTGATTCACAATTCATGACTGCTGTCGGATATATTTATAATAGCTTCAATCAGGTTACTGGTGCTTCTCAATGGCAATTACTTCCTGTATCTTCTGCATCTGCAGTAGTATTATTCATACTTATTATGATAGTGACTGGATTCCAAATGCTATATAATAAGAAACGTGTTCATTACTAGGAGGTGCCCAATGGAAGAAAGATATTTTAATAGTGTAAGTGAAGAAAGAAGATATAAAGCAGCAAAATTAATTAAAGATATTATTCTATATTTAGTATTAACTTTCTTTGCATTATTTACATTAATTCCATTTATGTGGATGATTTTCTCAGCATTTAAATCAACTGCTGAAATTCAAGATACTACAGTAGCACAAGGACTATTTCCAAAGGAATGGACATTTAATTTAAGTATATTTTTTACAGATGAAAAATATTCTATGATTTGGCGTTATATGGGAAATACCTTATTAGTAGGTACGGTTTCAACAATATTAACTGTAATTATTACAGTTCTTGCAGCGTTTGCTTTTGCTAGATTACAATTTAGAGGTAAAGAATTAATATTCTCAATATTACTAGCTACAATGATGATTCCTGGTGAAATGATGATTATTACAAACTTTACTACTGTAGCTAATTTTGGTTGGCTAGATACTTATACAGCGTTAATAGTACCATTTATTACTAGTGTATTTTATACCTTCTTCTTAAGACAAAATTTCAGACAAATTCCTAATGAATTATATTATGCTGCTAAAGTAGATGGTGTAACTGACTTTGGTTATTTATGGAAGGTTATGATCCCTATTGCTAGACCAAATATTATTACAATTACCATTCTTTCAATGATTGGTAGCTGGAATGCTTATATTTGGCCTCGTACAGTAACAAGTAGAAAGGAAATGAATCTTGTTACAAATGGTATAATGGAAATGTTTAGAAATGATTCAGGTTTAGTAAATACAAACTACGTAATGGCTGGTATGCTACTTGTTTCATTACCATTATTAATTGCGTTTATCGTATTTAGGAAGTATATTATGAACGGTGTATCTCGTTCTGGTATAAAAGGATAAAAAAGGAGAAATAAAATGAAAAAGAAGATATTCTTCACAACAGCCATGACAATGGCTTTAGGTGTTACACTTGCATCATGTGGACAGGTTTCAAATGGTAGTTCAGACTCTTCAGCTACATCAAATCAAAACAGTCAAACTACAATTACTCCTATAGAGGATGAAAACTTAACAAGTGTTTATAATGAATTAAAGAATGGTAAAACAGTTAAATTTGATTTTTGGCATTCATTTGGTGATGCAGTATCTGCCCCACTAATTGAGCTTGTTGAAAATTTTGAATCTGAAATGACTGATAAGGGCTTCAATATTGATGTCAATATCGTTAATAAGGGCGGAGGCTATGATGGGCTTCGTAGTGCTGTTAACCTAGGTGCAGATAGTGGTTCTATTCCTACACTTGTATTAGGTTATCCAGACCATTTTGCTGATTATATTAAACAAAATTTATTATTACCATTAGATTCATATGTATATAATACTAACCCTGATATAGCATTAGAAGATGTTACTACAACTTCAAATGATTTTGTTAAATCATATTGGGAAGAAACTCAAATGCTTATTGAAGGAAAAACTTCTGTTGCTGGTATCCCTTTTAATAAATCAACTGAAATTATGTATTATAATTCAAATGTAGTTGATCCAATTTTAGAGTCAAAGGGCTGGTTATCAGAAAAAGGTACATGGGATAATCCTACTTGGGAACAATTATTTGAGGTAAGTCAATATATTGTTAGCAATAAATCTACTATTTCTTATACTCATAATGGCGGTACATATAATGTAGATTCTGATATGAAATATCCAGTATATGTAGATAGCCAATCAAATTTCTTTATTACAACATCTCGTCAATGGGGTGGTACTGGTAAATACACTATGATTAATTCTAATGGTGTTGGTGTAGTTACTGCATATAATAAATCAAATTATGAGGCTCAAACATATTTCTTAAATCAAGCTAAGAATAATTTATTCCAATTCCCTCAAGCAGGTGGTACAGGTTCATATGGTTCTTCATATATGGCAGTAAGAAAAGCCTTTATTTCAATTGGTTCTACTGCAGGTGTTAAGAATAATGATTCTAAGAATTATGAATTAAAAACTACTACAGTACCGCAAAAGGGTTATGGTGCTACAGATACTCAAGCAGTTATTCAACAAGGTACTAATCTTGCGATATTAAGTAAGGCATCAGATAATTATCAAATGATGGCAGCTTGGTTATTAACTAAATATTTATCAAATGCTGAAAATCAAGTATTCTTTTCAACTTCAACTGGTTATTTACCTGTTCGTAATTCAGCAAGAGAATCAGCTGATTTCAAGAGATTATTAGATTGTGCAAGCTGGGATTTATCAAAATTAACAAATGCTGATGATAAGATGTTCTATTTACAAAATTCAGCAGTTTCAAAGGGTATTAATTCCGCAATTGCAGAAATTGATTATTATTATACAGATCCAGCATTTAATGGTTCATCTGTTGTTCGTGATAATCTAGAAACTTGTGTAAACGATATGTATTTATATAATAAGACATTTGATCAAGCAATGACTGCATTCTATAATGAACTAGCTAAATCAAGAATTAAGTTAGAAAAGAATATGAACTAGGATTGTGATTATATGAAAAAAGTAAAATTAGGAATTATATCTTTAGCAATATTATGTGGATTTACTCTGGCATCATGTAATAATGAAGCTCCTTCAGTAGATTTATCAACTAGTGGAACTAGTATTCCAACATCTACTACTAGTATAAACACTCATCCTACAACAACTGCTCCTGTAGTTAATCCAGGTGCATCATATTATGATGTTCCTGCTGATAAGGAAACTCCATATGATCATTATTTTTCAAATAAGTTAAATCTTGGAGTTTTAAATCCTACAATTGGTAAGGATAGTAATGGTAAACTAAGTGGTAATTTTATTGCAGATGGTATTGCTAAAATGGAATTAAAATCCGTTACAGATGGCGATACAGCAGTGTTTTATTTAAATAATGGTGAAAGAGATACTTATACAGTAGCGGGTAAATCATATGAATATGTTACTATTCGTTTTACTGGTATTGATACACCAGAATCTACTTCATCAATTGATCCATGGGGTAAGGCTGCATCTAATTATTGTAAGAGCTTATTAAAAAATGCTGAAGGTATTATTGTTGATGCCTTAGATATTAGAACAGATAATGATGCTGAAAGAAATTATTCAACAAGACTAGATTCAAATGGTACTCGTTGGTTAGCTCTTGTTTGGTATTGTCCACAAGGACAAGATCCTGAAAATTTAAGTAATTATCGTTCATATCAATTAGATATGATAGAAGAATGCTATACTGAAAGTGTCTTCTTTAAGACTTCAAGATATGGATATTATGCTAAAAAATCTACTGAACCATTATTATATGGTAGATATGATACTGTAACTGATTCAATATCAGGTGAAACAACAAAAAGATATGGTTCATTATTATTAAGTGAATTATTCTTTGAAGCTGGAAATCGTATGGCAAAAACTGGAACTGATTTACGTGTTCAAGGTGAAACAGATCCAAATTATGATTATTCAAAGAATCCTACTAAGTTATCTATTACTGAAGCAATTAAACAAATTGATACCTTAATGACTCGTGGTACTTATGTAGAATTAACAGGAGTTATTACTAGATATATAGGAAGCAATTTCTATATTGAGGATAAACAAGGTACTCCATTATATATTTATATGGGTATTAATGGTAATTCAATTTCTGATGTTTACAATGTTGGTGATACAATTAGAATTCGTGGTCGTTTATGTGAATATGGTGGCCAATATCAAATGTCAGATGTTGTATTTAAAACATCTACATTCTCACTTGTAACAGATCCAAATGAAGTTGTACCTATGCCAACCCCAATTAATATTGATGGTATGTCATTTACAGAAATTAAGAGCCATTTAGGTAAATTAGTAACCTATACCTTAAATTTAGGCTCAATTGGCTCATATGATAAAAATAACAATTATTCATTAACTGATTCAAATGCTATGAAGGATTTCAAATTAGCATATGTTAATAATACCACAAAAGAACTTGAGTTTTATTCAAGTACAGAATATGCAAACTTATCAAGTGATGTGAAAGCTAATTTAGAAGAAGTAACAATGAGTTATAGTCCTGATTGTCTTCAGGTACGTGTTAATGGTGCCTTAGCTCCATCATATGACAAGAGTTCTTTTACAACTGGTAAAAAATATAAGGTTACTGGTATATTAAGTATTTTTGCAAATGAAGATTATACAGTTCCATTTGCATATCCAAGCTATCAAATTTTAGTTGGCAATAGAAACCTTAATGGTACAATTGTTGACGAAATTAAAGCAATTTAATATTGGAATCAAGCATAATATGCTTTATTCATAAAAAAAAGAAAGGAAAAAAAGATGAAAAAGAAAAATTTATTAATTAGTTTAATTTCTTTAGGTGCTGTTATTGGCTTAGCATCTTGTGGAACTACAGAAGAACCAACAAGTACTCCATCAACTCCAAGTCAAACTCAAACAGCAACTACTACACCAAGCACTCCAACTAGTACACCTACTAGTGCACCTACTAGTACTCCAAGTGCTCCAACAACTACTCCTTCAACAGTAGATCCTGCTGAAGAAGCAAAAGAGGTAATGCAAGCAGCATTAGATCAATTATCTATTCAATCAGAGATTAATACTGCAAGTATTACTTTAGCTACTACTGGTATTGGTGGTGTGTCATTAGTGTATACTTCTAGTAATGCTGATGTAATTACAGTAAATGGAGGAGTATTAACAGTAACTCAGCCTACATTTGGTAGCCAAGATGTAGAGGTTACAATTACTGCAACAGCTATTTTAGATGATTATTCATTAGCAAAGGATTTTAAGGTCACTGTTAAAGCATTAGAAAATCATTCTACTACTGTTGCAGAAATTAAGGCTTTAGCTGCTGGTACAGCAGTTGAAGCATATGGAGTTGTTACAGGCTTCTTATATGCATCTGGTACAACTGATGCAGAATATAGAGCTGGCTTCTATTTAACAGATTCAACTGGTACTATTTATGTATATGGTTCTACAACTGCCGCAACAGTAGAGGTTGGTAATGAAGTTTATTTTACTGGAGAGGTTTCAGTATATAATTCTGCTAAACAAATTAAATCACCAAAAGATTTACAGGTTATATCTGAGAAAAAGGATGCAGATTTCTCTGCAGCAGTAAAAGATAAGACCATTGTTGAAGTTAATGCATTAGGTACTGCTGCAGTAGGTAATGTATATGAAATGACTGTATTAGTATATGTAAATGATTATGGTACATATGCAATTGAGGATGTAAATTACGAAACTTCAAAAGTATCATTTAATGAATATTTCTCTGGTTCAATTTCAAGTGAAACTAAAAATTATGCGTCTTTATTAAAGGGTAAAGAGGGAAGTGTAATTAGAGTATTATTCTACATGAATTCTACTAGCTCAAAAGGTAAGTTAAGAGGAAATGTTTTAGCAATTGTACCATTTACTGATTCTGAAAAAGTACAATATATTGATTCTGCTTTAAAATCAGAAGTAGCTTTAAATGAAAAGTATACTGAAGAAACAACAGTGACTCTTCCTGCTACACTAGAAGGATATGAGGATTTTGCAATTACTTACGCACTTGCTGAAGGTTCAACTGGTGCTACAATTTCTGAAGGTGCATTAACTATCACTCCAACTGATTCTTTACAAAAGTTTACTTTAGTAGCTACAGCTACAAAAGAAGGTGTAGCTCCTGTTACTATTACATTTGATGAGGTTCAAGTAAAGAATTCATTTGATCCTATGACATTCGCACAATATGTAGCTTCTGACAATGGAGCTTCAGTATTTGTTAAGGGTGTTGTAGTATATATTGGTAAGAAATCAGATACTCTTTACTATACTTATTTAGTTGATGCTGAAGGCAACGGATACTTAGCATATGGCGATGCATCTTCATTCGAAGTAGGAAAGACATATACTCTTAATGGTGTATTATCTATTTATAATTCATTATATGAAATAACAAAATATGAAGTAGAAGAAGTAACAGGTGCTGATGCAATTACAAAACCTGAAATGAAGGATATTACTTCTACAATTACAAATTATGCAACAGTTACTAAAGAAACACAAAATCAAGTTGTTAAGTTCACAGGTGTTGCTACTGCAGCTAAGACTATATTAGTTGGTGAAACTTCAATAGCTTTATATTCACAGGGTATAACATTAGCTCTTGAGGTAGGAAAAACTTATACAGTTGTAGGTGCTTCAGCACTTTATAATACTAATTCACAATTCTATGTATTTGAACAACCAGTACAAAAGGAATTAACTCCAGAAGAAAAAGTAAATGAGACTCTTAATGCAATTAAGGCTCAATTTGAAAATGAGTTTACTGCTAATACTGAGGTTACATTAGAAAATCCTTATGATTTAACTTTAACTGTTACAGTTGATACAGCTGAAACTGCCATCATCACTTATGCTGATGGCAAGATCACTGTTACTGCTCCTCAAGTTGAAACAGCATTAAGTCAAACATTTAAGATTGTTGTTGCTTCTGGTACAGCTTATGTATCTAATGAGACTACAATTACTGTAACTGCTAAAAATTCTAGTGTCGTAACTACAAGTTTAGTATTTCCTACATCAGGTACAAAGAATTTAGATAGTGGTAATAATACATCAAATTATAGTTTATTTGGTTTAGATAGTAATGTATTTGATTTGGTTTATACTGATGTTAATGCTAAAGATAGTAATATTTCAAATTTTTCAACGGATTTATTTAAATTTTATAGTGGTGATACTATAACAATTTCATTTAAGAGTGGTGTTTCAGGTACTATAAAGAGTATCTCTTGTAAATCATCTGCAGGTACTGGAAAATATTCATTAGAAAACTTAGTTGTTAAGGCTGGTACTACTACTGTAACTGGTACTAATGGTGTATATGAAATCAATGATACATCTTTAGAATTATCAAATACTGCTCAAGTTAGATTCACTGAATTATCAATCACTTATGAATTAACTCCAGCTAATGCTGAATAATTATTTCATTATAATTTGATAAAATTTTATGAAATCATCTTAGATAATCATTAAATCTAAATTGATTTTCTCAAACTTCTTGATTGGACATGGTATTATCCATGTCCTTTCTTTTTCACAAAAAATAGTTGAAATTTCAACAAGTTAATGGTAATATATTTAACGGTGATGAAAATGGATAGATTTAAAGAATTTACAGGGGCAATAATTAAAATAAGTAGAATGATATTTCAAATAAAATCAAATGAAATGAAAGACTATGATTTAAATAGTATATCAGTAGCCTGTTTATATTACCTATATAATTATGAAAATTTAACCTCAAAAGATCTAGTAAATCTATGTTGTGAGGATAAAGCCTCAATCTCTAGAAATCTTAAAATATTAGAAGAACGTATGTTAGTAGAGTTTTTATCTAATGATGATAAAAAAAGATATAAAACAGTAATCGTTCTTACTGAAGAGGGTAAAGATCTTGCTAAAATAGTTACAAAAAAGTGCTATGATATATTTAGAATATGTAGTAATGGTATTCTAGAAAATGAAGCTAAAATATTATATAAATCTTTAGATATTATTGTAAAAAATCTCGAAGAGTATAAAAAGAAATATGAGGAATAATTTTATAAATCTATTTTATAAAATATATTCAAGATGTTTTCAAATAGTATTTAATCTTGTAATTCCATTATTACCTTATAGAAATTCAGAAATAATTTCTAAAATAGAAGATATTGTAAAAGTATTAAAATCTAATAAGAAAAATAATCTCTTAATAGTTACTGGTAAAGGAATAATTAATGCAGGATTACTAAATTATTTATCAGATTCTTTAGATAAAAATAAATTAAATTATTCTTTATATAGTTAAGCAGTGCCTAATCCAACCTCAAATATCGTATATGAAGGGAGTAAATTATATTAAAAAATAGTTAGATTTATTATGAAATAAATACATAATAAACTGTGGGAAAAAATGTAAAATTATGGAAAAGCATATTTTTTGATATGCTTTTCTTTTCTTTTTTAATTGTTTGTTATATAATTTGTAGCGAATGAGGGAAGAATATGCTTAAGACTGTTAAAGATTTTATATTAAAAAACAATATTAATATTGATTTACCAGTTATCTGTGCTGTATCAGGAGGTGCAGACTCAGTATGCTTACTTCATATATTATATGATTTAGGATATGAGGTTATATTGGCTCATGTTAATCATCATAAAAGAAAAGAATCTGAAATAGAAGCAATTAAAATGAAGGAATTGGCTGATAAGTTAAATATTCCTTTTGAATTATTAGATTATCATTATGATGGAGTGGATAATTTCCATAATGATTCTCATAATGCTAGATATGATTTTTTTAGAATGATATCAAAAAAATATCATACTAATATAATTGCTACGGCACATCACTCTGATGATCAAATTGAAACAGTTTTGATGAAAATATTAGAAGGTAGTAATTTATATGGTTATGGTGGCATTGCAGTTGAATCCTTTGATGGATATTACAAAACTATTAGACCATTATTATGTGTATCAAAAGAAGAAATTTATAATTATGCTAAACAAAATAATTATGAATATTTTGAGGATTCATCAAATCATGAAGATATTTTTTTAAGAAATAGAATTAGACATCATATTGTACCCTTATTAAAAAAAGAATGTAATGATTTAAATAAAAAAATTATTGAATATTCTATTCAAGCACATGAAGCCTTTGATTTTATTAGAAAAATTAGTATAGATTATTTAAATAATAATCATAATAAAATTGAATATAATAGTTTTAAAGTATTAGATATTGCATTAAAAAAGGATATTATATCTTTATTGCTAGAAAAAAATAATATTAGAAAGAATAATAATATTATTTTACAGCTATTATCATTATTAGATAATAATAATGGTTATAAGGAATTTAGTTTAGAAAGTGATTATTTATTCATAAGAGCCTATGATTATGCATATATTGATAAGAGAAAATGTTATCAAGAAAATTCAATAAAAATTAATATTGATGATATAGGTATTTTTTGTAATAAATATAAGTTTTATTTTTCAAAAAATAAACCTATAAATAATGCAAAGTATATCAAATTGTGCTATAATAATCTGGAATTGCCATTAAAAATTAGAAATAGAATAGCTGGAGATTATATTGAAGCTTTAGCTGGAACAAAAAAGATTAGTAGAGTCTTCATTGATAATAAGGTTCCACTAAATGAAAGAGATAATGTTCCAATTATATTAGATAATAGTGGTAAAATCCTATGGATTTATGATTATATCAAGTCAAAGGATGTTTATAATCAAAAGCATAATGGAGATTTATATTTGATTTGCGAGGTTATTTATGAATAATGATATTAAAAAAATATTAATTTCACAAGAAGATATTCAGAAGATGCTTGAAAAACTTTCTAATGAAATTAATAATGATTATAAAGGTAAAAAACCTTTATTTATTGGATTATTAAATGGTTGTGTACCATTTATGTGTGATCTATTAAAATATATCAATGTATATTGTACTACCTCATATATTAAGGTAAGTTCTTATTGTGGTAAGGAATCAACTGGCAAAATTAATGTTTTAGGTAGCTTTCCTGATGTAAGTGGCAAAGATGTAATTTTAGTTGATGATATTTTAGATACTGGTAGAACCTTAAAAGAATGTATGAGACTTTTAATAGAAAATAATGCTTCAAGTGTTAAAATTTGTGTTCTTTTAGATAAACCAGAAGGAAGAAAGGTTGATATCGAGGCAGATTATGTTGGAGGATTAGTTCCAAATGAATTTGTGGTTGGATATGGACTTGATTATAATGAATATTATAGAAATCTTCCTTATATTGGTGTATTAAAAGAGGAAGTATATTCAAAATAGAAGGAGGTAAACTATGCAAGATAAAGACAATAAAGAAAAAAAGCCTAGAATAAGATTTGATTGGTTTTTTACACTTTTCATAATAATGGCTATAATAGGTGTAATAACTTTAATTAATTATTTATCTCAGCCTACAACTGATACATTAACTTATAATGAAATAATTTTTTATGCAGAGCAAGGTAAAATTGAAAAGAATAAAGAAGGAATTCAGATTACTGCCACACCTATTGGTGGAGAAAATTATAATATGTATAATCTTACAGGTACATATAAGCCTGAGGGTTCTGATAAAACCAAGAAATTTCAATGTAATGTAATGACTAGTCAGCTTGAAATATTAATGGGTTCTGTTAATTCTGAGGGTAATCCATTGGTGGTAGTGGAATTAGGAATTATTTCTGACAATATTTGGTTATCAATATTGATATCTTTCCTACCATATTTGATTATAGGTATCCCATTCGTATTAATTATGATGAGAATGTTAAAATCTCAAGGTGGCAATAATGCATTTGATTTTGCTAAATCAACTGCTAAGCTTGCTAAAGGTAAAACTGTAACATTTAAAGATGTTGCGGGATGTGATGAAGAAAAAGAAGAGCTTGTTGAAATTATTGATTTCTTAAAGAATCCTCGTAAATATAATGAAATTGGTGCAAGAGTACCTAAGGGTGTAATTTTATTTGGTCCTCCAGGTACAGGTAAAACATTACTTGCCAAGGCTGTAGCTGGTGAAGCTGGTGTACCATTCTTCTCAATTTCTGGTTCTGATTTTGTTGAAATGTTTGTAGGTGTTGGTGCATCTCGTGTTCGTGATATGTTTAAAACCGCAAAGGAAAATGCCCCATGTATTATTTTTATTGATGAAATTGATGCTGTGGGACGTCAACGTGGTGCTGGTATGGGTGGAGGTCATGATGAACGTGAACAAACCCTAAACCAATTATTAGTTGAAATGGATGGATTTAGTGGCAATACTGGTATTATAATTATGGCTGCTACTAACCGTCCTGATGTTTTAGACCCTGCATTACTTCGTCCTGGTCGTTTTGACCGTCAAATTACTATTGGTAATCCTAATGTAGTAGGTCGTGAAGAAATCTTAAAGGTTCATGCTAGAAATAAGCATTTAGATCCTAATGTAAAATTATCTGAAATTGCTCAAAGAACTCCAGGCTTTAGTGGAGCTGATATTGAGAATTTATTAAATGAGGCTGCATTACTTGCTGCACGTAATAACCGAAAAGTTATCAATACTCAGGATATTGATGAGGCTATTGATAGAGTCATGATGGGACCTGCTAAGAAGAGTAAAAAATATACTGAGCGAGAGAGAAATCTTGTTGCTTATCATGAAGCAGGTCATGCAGTAATTGGCTTAAAGCTTGAAAATGCTGCAGTAGTTCAAAAGGTAACTATCATTCCAAGAGGTCAAGCTGGTGGCTACAACTTAATGATGCCTAAGGAAGAAACCTATTTCTCAACTAGAACAGAAATTCTTGATTCTATTACTGGATTCTTAGGTGGTAGAGTTGCAGAAGAAATTATGTTTAATGAAGTTTCAACAGGTGCTTCAAATGACTTCCAAAACGCAACAAAGCTTGCAAGAGCTATGGTTACTGAATATGGTATGTCTGATTTAGGACCTGTTCAATATGAACAGCCTAATGGAAGTGTATTTTTAGGAAGAGATTATCTTAAAGATAAGAACTTCTCAGATCAAGTTGCTTTAGAAATTGATAGAGAAACAAGAAGAATAATTGAGGAATGTTATGCTAAAGCAAAGAGTGTTATTCTTGAAAATCTTGATTTATTAAAAAGAATTGCTTATTATCTTCTTCAAATTGAGACATTAACTAAATCAGAAATTGATGAAATTAATGAAACAGGTATTATTTCTTGGTATGAGGAAAAAAGAGCTAAGGAAGCAAATGATGACTCAAAAATAGAGGAGAAACAAGAAAATAATAATGAAACTCCATCTTTAACTGAAGATAATTCTAATGATTCTAGTGATCTAGATTTATCTATGGGGGCTACTGATTATACAAATGTAGATAATAAGGATGAATAATGAGATTAGATAAGTATTTAAAGGTATCAAGGCTTATTAAAAGAAGAACCTTAGCTAAAGAGGTTGCTGAGGCAGAAAGAATTTATGTTAATAATAATATTGCAAAGCCTTCAAAGGAACTTAAGGTTGGAGATATTATTACAATAGAGTTTGGTAGCAAAAGAGTTACTGTTAGAGTAGCTTCGCTTGAAGCAACCACTAAAAAAGAACTAGCTACAAATTTATATGAATTTATAAGTGAAGAGAAGAAAAACTAGGTTTTAATAGGATTTTATTAATAAAAATAGAATCCTATTTTTCTTTATACTTGTATTATTTTTTCATTTCTTATAAAATATAAATATGGAATATACGATAAAGGAGCTAACATTATGGCTAAGTATGAGATAAATCAATATCGTGGTGTATATAAAAGAGCAGTAGAACTATATGAAGAGGAAAAATTTAAGGATGCTGGATTATTATTAGAAAAAGTTGTTGAAAATGACCAAGAGAATTTCACGGCTTGTTATTATTTAGCTGACTTATTATATTATGGAAAAGGAATGCCTAAAAATCCTAAAAGAGCTTTTCAATATTATATGGTTGCGGCAACTAATAAAGTAACAGAGGCTAGTTATATGGTAGGTTTATGTTATTTAGAGGGAGTAGGCACTTATCAAGATTCTATTCAGGCTGTATCTTGGTTTACTGAATCAGCAAAATATGCTCATCCATTAAGTCAATATTATTTAGGACTTGCATATATGAAGGGTGAGGGTGTTGATAAGGATATTCCTAGAGCGGCACAATGGCTTGTTCATGCTGCAAAATCTGGCATTGTTGAAGCAGAGCGTGATGCTGCAATTTGCTATGAAAATTTAGGAAAAATTAAAGGAGCAGCTAGATTATATTTAGCAGGTGCTGAATCAGGAGACTCATTCTGTCAAGAAAAAATTGCTGATTATTATGCAGATGGTTATGGTACTTTACAATGTACAGAATTAGCTCTTCATTATTATGAACTAGCTTGTCAACAAAATAATGTTAATGCTCAAGTCAAAATGGGTAACAGATATGCAAGAGGTAATGGACTTCCACAAGATATAAAGAAAGCAATATTTTGGTGGACAAAGGCAGCAAATGCTGGAAATGCTGAAGCTCAGAATAATCTTGCTGAATGTTATCATTTAGGTGATGGTATTGTTAAGAATGATTTAACTGCAGTATCCTGGTGGACAAAATCTGCAAATGATGGTAATGTTAATGCTATGATTCATTTAGCAGAAATATTAACTGATCCTACTGATAATAATATTGAGCAAGATTTAGTTCAAGCAAAAAATTGGTGGACAAAAGCTTCAGAATGTGGAGATCCATATGCTATGTATAGATTAGGTGATTGTCTTGAAAGAGGTATAGGTGTATCTTCTATTAATATTGAGGATGCATTTAGATGGTATCGTCTTTCGAGTCAAAATGGTAATGAGGATGCAACAGAAGCATGTAAAAGATTCACTAAAACATTATCAGGTAAGGTTAAGGTAAAGAAATTATAAAAAATAAGCATACTAGATGTTTAAAATCATTTGGTATGCTTTTTTATTACGCTTTTCGAAAATATTTCGAAAATATTTCGAAAAACTATCATCATTTTTGAAAAGTTTAGTTAAAACGTAAAAAAGTCTTGAATTAATAAATGAAACGCATTACAATGAGATTACAACGAGCGTTAAAATTAGCAGTATATTTATTTTATTTTTTTAAGTTTAAACAGATTATTTATTTTTAATCAAATCTTATTTTTATTATTTTTGCATAATGTTGAAAACGTTATCGTGGTGTGCTATAATAATGATATAAGGATGCTATTAAAAATATAACTACTTGTTGTTTTAGTAAATATGTGGGGAATATTTAATATTAATTATTTGAGCTAAAAGGGGAAATTTAAATAATTGACATTAAATAGCTATAGATATTTGCTTTGAAAAATTAAATAGGAGGAGGTAAAAAATGAGCGAAGAAATTCAGAAGACAGATGATTCATATGTTTCACTTCAGCATATTGATAAAATCTATGATAACAATGTTCAAGCAGTTTTTGATTTCAATTTAGACATTAAAAAGAATGAATTTATTGTTTTCGTAGGTCCATCTGGATGTGGAAAGTCAACCACATTAAGAATGATTGCAGGTCTCGAGGAGATTACTAAAGGTGAGCTTTATATCGATCACGAGCTTTGCAATGATAAAACTCCAAAGGATAGAGATATAGCAATGGTATTCCAAAGCTATGCCTTATATCCACATATGTCTGTTTATGACAATATGGCTTTTGGTTTAAAGCTAAAGCATATGCCTAAGTATGAAATTGATAAGAGAGTACATGAGGCTGCAAGAATTTTACAAATTGAGGAATATTTAGATCGTAAGCCTAAAGCATTATCAGGAGGACAAAGACAAAGAGTAGCACTAGGAAGAGCAATAGTAAGAAATGCTAAAGTATTCCTTATGGATGAACCATTATCTAACCTAGATGCAAAGCTACGTGTTCAAATGAGAAGTGAAATAATTAAGCTTCATGAGGCTTTAGGAGCTACTACAATTTATGTAACCCATGACCAAATTGAAGCTATGACAATGGCTAGTCGTATCGTTGTTATGAAGCTTGGTAGAATTCAACAAATCGGAACTCCGATTGAAATTTACAATAACCCTGTAAATATGTTTGTTGCAGGATTTATTGGTTCCCCTGCCATGAATTTTGTAAAGATTGAATTTGATTCTGAAACTGGTGTTGCAACAACTGAGGATGGTAGAAGGATTAATGTTCCTAAGCATTTATATGAGAATAAGAAAATTCCAAAGCAATGCATTTTAGGAATTCGTCCTGAGGATTTCATTCTTACAGAAGAAAAAACAGAAACAAGCTATGAAATCACAGTCAATGTCGCAGAATTATTAGGTAATGAATATTATATTCATACTGATTTTGGTGGCAAGGATTTAATTGTAAAAATACCTGTCACAAGAATTATTTCAGCAAAAGAAGTATTAAATGTTGAAATGAAAGTAGATAAAATCCATTTCTTTGATCCAGAAACAGAAATGGTAATATAAAAAAAAGGAAAGAGGAAGAAAAATGAAAAAAATTAAGAAGTTTGCTTTATTTGCTATTACTGCAGCATCAGCAGTAGGTCTTGCTTCTTGTGGACAACCTGCAGAAGCAACAGATGAATTTGAACAAAATGGAAGTAAATTCATCCCTAATATTGAGGTATTTATCGTAGGCTCACATTGGAATAGCTGGACTCCAGATTATGGCAAGATTAGCGTTGCTGACCCAAGCTGTAAGTTCGTATTAGATGAAGCATCATCTGGTCTTGATACTAGATACACTTATACTACTACAGTAACTCAAAAAATGGTTGATGCATGGTGCGGATTTAAATTTGTTTCAACTAATGGTTGGGGTACTCAATGGGGTATGGAGGATGTAGATTTTACTAAGTCTAATTCTGCATTCATCACAACTTTAGTTGGTGATAAAAATGAAGATGGTAAAGTTGATGCTGAGGATAAGTATTTTTATCATGAAGGAACTGATAATAGAAATAATATCGTAGTTACAGCACCAGGTACTTTAACTATTAGTTATTATCCATATAATTTCACATCTGAAACTAAGAATGATGTGCCTTATTCTTGCAAATTCTCTGTAGATTTTACAGCTGCATAAAAATATTTAAATGATTGAGAGGAAAAGATAAAATGAAAAAGAAATTTATGGTTTTACCTTTAGCTGCAATTGCAGTTTTAGGCTTAGGTTCTTGTGGAAAAGAAGCAGAAACAGAAAAAACAAAAATCAATATTTGGGCTACTGCTGCTGAGGAAGAAGTAATTAAGGCTGTTGTTGATGAGTATAATGCTAATCATGAATTAGACTTCGAATATGAATTTACTGCTATTTCTGAGGCAGATGCTGGTACTACTCTAGCTAATGACCCAACAGTTAATGGTGCTCCTGCATTATTCTTATGTGCAGATGACCACATTGATACATTAAAGTCAAAGAATATCGTTGCAGAAATTAAGAACGCTCGTAAAGAGGCTGTTATTAACTCTACAACTGAAACTGCAGTTTTAGGTGCTACACTTGAGGATAAGCTATGGGGTTATCCAGTTACAGGTGATAATGGTTATTTCTTATGGTATAATAAGGCAGCTTTAACTGCTGAGGATGTTACTTCTTTAGAGACTATTTTACAAAAGGCTAAGGCTGCTGGTAAGACATTCCTTATGGATGTAGCAAATGGTTGGTATGCTAACTCATTTATTATGTCTCCACAAGCTAATGGTGTTGAATCATTAAAGTGGAAGAAGGGCGAAACTGGTAATGTTTATGACACTACATGGGATAACGCTTCTGCAGTTAAGGTTTCTGAGTATGTTCAAAGCCTATTAACTCCTGCATATACTGATGGTACATTACAAATGGGTTCTAACGATGTAATTGCTGCAGGTTTCAAAGATGGTACAATGATCGCTGCTGTATCTGGTACTTGGATGCAAAATGATTTACAAGCTGCAATTGGTGATAATTTAGCTGCTACAAAGCTTCCTGCATATCATATCGATGGCACTGCTTATCAAATGGCTTCATTCTCTGGTTCAAAGGTTTATTGTATTAATAAGACTAGACCTGCTGCAGAACAAAAGACTGCTGCTGAATTAGCTGAATTATTAACTTCAAAGGAAGGTCAATTAAAGAGATTTGAAATTAGAAATGCTTTACCTTGTAATAAAGAAGCTATCGCTGATGCAAGATATACATCAAAGGTTACTATTGGTGGTGCTGCATTAGTTGAACAATCTCTATATGCATGTATTCAAGCTCAAACTGCTGAATCTAGATACTGGGATATCGGTAAGGCAATTGGTCAAGCTTATGTTGATGGCAATTTAGGTACAACTGATGCTGGTGCAGCAAAGACTTGGCAACAATTCCTAACAGATCAAATGAATATTTTAAGAAACCCACAAATTTAATAAATTCATGAAATATAAGGGGGAATTTAGTTCCTCCTTATGTCCCTAAGAAAAGGAGTTGATTGCGATGGAAGAAAAAGATACCTTAGGTAACAATTCAACTATAAATAATGAATCCCCTACAAATGTATTTACAGAAAAGCCTCATATAATAAATCCTTTTGTATATTATTGTATGTCTTTTGCAGGTACTATTTGGAAAGGTATACGTTGGGTTATTGATTTTGTTTTATCAATGTTTATATCAATTGCACTATTTGGAAAAATGGTTGGAGTTGGTATATATCAATATTTCTTGAAGTTCATAGGCTTTTTCAAGCGTAAGGCACATCAATTCAAATATAATGATAGAAATGGTAGATTATCCTTTGGAATATTTGGCTTTTCAGCTTTAGCTAATAAGCAATATACCTTTGGTATAATGTATTTAGTATTTCAAATAGGATATATTTTGTTATTTATTTTATTTGGTGCTAAAAGTATATGGATGCTATCATCATTAGGCTTAGAGGGTCCACATGAGGATCCAGATGAAGAGTTCGCTGAGCTAATAATGGGTGATAACTCTATTATGATTCTAATTTATGGTCTACTTTGGGTATTATCTATATTCCTATTTATTTATATTTGGAATCGTAGTATTCAAAATGGATATTATAATTATAGAGCTAAGAATTTATTATATTTTGATTCTATTTATAATAGAAATCTTGAATTTAGTAGAAAAATTGATGAGGAATGTAAAAAAGCTTTTGCCTTAAATATTTCTAAAAAAGAGCTTAAAGCTCAAATGTCTCATGAAATAGAGGAATATTTAAATAAGATCGAAGATCCTAAGGAAAGGAATTATACAAATTATTTAATTAATGAATCATTTACTCATTCCTATAATTATTTAAAGAAATTAAGCAAAGAAAATAAGAAGCTTACTAGAATAAATAATAAATATGAAAAGGTAGCTAATTTTAGAGAAACAGGCTTTAATCAACTAGTTGAAGCTCAAAATCAAAGATTAAGCACCTCTTCAGAAGCTGATAGAGAAATATTATTAGAAAAGAATAATATTAACCAAGAAATCTATAAGAATAAAACAAAATCTTTATTAAATAGTATTGAATTAAAGATCAAATCAAGAAAGCATTCAATTGATGAAATAAATAAGAGACATTCTTCTTTAGTGGATATTCAGGATGCTAATAATAATGCTAAATATGGTAAGGTTAATTATTATTATAAGAAGCTTGCTAAATTAGATAGTGAAATTTTATTCTATAGAAATTTCTCTAAATTTGTTCCTATTTATAATGAAGGTTTAGAAAAATATCAAGAAAAGAATTCAAGTAATCTTCAGGCTGGAATTGATTTATTAGATGGAATGAATAAAAAGATTGAAGCTACAACTGCTAGATTCACTTTAATTAGAGAAAAGAAGCAGGCACTTAATGAGGAATTAAATCAAGCTAAATTAAAATATAATAATGATGTTAAGACTATTAAAGCTAATAAATCTCCAAATATGGAAAACGAATTATTAGAGGCTAAGGCTCAATTAATAGATGCAACAACAGTTATAATGCGTAAGCTTAAGGATTTACCTACTGATAAAAATATTAAAGCATTAGAATCAGAGGAAATTAATGAATCAAAGAGAGCTTACAAGAGAGATAAGAAATATTTAAAAACTAATTATACTGCAGAGGAATTAGCCTTCGAGTTAGTAGTAGATGAATTAGTTGTTGAATATAAAATGGAATATAATTTAGCTGTAAGCTTTGTTAAGAAAATGCATATAAAGGATAAGCAAACAAAAGAAACTAGAATGCTTACTCCTAATGAAGTAGCTGAAAATTTAAATCATGCTATGAATGAAAAGGAAGAGTTTATTAAGGCTCATCCTGATAAATATGTTGTTAAATTTACAACCTTTGTTGAAGCAATAAAGAGTTTATTTAATGATAAATTCCATATTACTATTCTATCATTACCAGTATTAGGAATAGTATTATTCTCAATTGTTCCATTAATATTCTCAATATTTGTTGCCTTCACGAATTATTCTAAGGGTCACGAGCCTCCAACACAATTATTTACTTGGATAGGCTTTGATAATTTTAAGACCCTATTTAACCCAGATCCAACCTCACAATTTGCTGTATTGCCACAAGCATTAGTAAAAACAATAGGCTGGACATTAACCTGGGCAATAGTAGCAACATTTACAAATTATATCTTAGGTATAATTGTAGCTCTAATGATTAATAAGGATGGTATTAAGTTTAAGAAATTATGGAGAACAGTATTTGTTATGACAATTGCTATTCCTCAGTTCATTTCTTTATTATCAATTGGTACCCTATTAAAGGATTCTGGTGCAATAGGCCAATGGTATTTCCAAACCTTTGGAAGTAGATTAGGCTTTGGTACAGATTCTAGTGAATCAGCAGTATTCTTAGCAAAATTAGTAATTATTATTGTTAATATTTGGGTAGGTATACCATACACAATCTTATCAACTACAGGTATATTATTAAATATTCCTAAGGATTTATATGAATCTGCTGAAATAGATGGTGCTGGTACATTTACTAAATTTACAAAGATTACAATGCCATATATTCTATTTGTTACAGGTCCTTATTTAATTACTCAATTTATAGGTAATATTAATAACTTTAATGTTATATTCTTCTTAACTGGTGGAGGTCCTTCAATTGGAGGTTCTGGATTATTAGGCTTAGGACAAACTGACCTATTAATTACATTTATTTATAAGATTGTAACATCTACAAGTAATCCTCAATATGGTATTGCAAGTGCTATCGGTATTATTGTATTTATCATATGCTCATTCATTTCTATAGTTATGTATAGTAAGAGCGGATCAATTAAAGAGGAGGATCAATTTCAATAATGAAAAGTTTAAAAGTCAGACGTATTGTTTCAAATACACTAATTTATATTATTCTTATTGCAATGTCAATTATTTGGCTTCTTCCTGTTGTTTGGTTAGTTCTACAATCCTTTGGAAAGGGTGGAATCGAGCTAAAGCAGCAATTAATACCAAAGGAATTCTCATTTGATAACTATTTATACCTATTTAATAATATTACTGGTAAAGTTAATCCTCTTGCTTCAAATACATCATTAGATGGAAAGTTCCTTACCTGGTTTGGAAATACATTAATAGTTTCTGTATTATCAACTATTATTTCTACAATCTTTGTATTAGGTACTGCATATGCACTTTCTAGATTTAGATTTAAGGCTAGAACAGTATTTATGAAGTTTAACCTAGTTATAGGAATGTTCCCAGGCTTCCTAGGAATGATAATTATGTATTGGGTTATGAAGGAAATCTTTAACCTACAGGGTAATTATTTCGCACTAGTTATTATTTATTCAGCTGGTGCAGGTGGTGGATATTATATTTCAAAGGGCTTCTTTGATACAATATCTAAAAATATTGATGAGGCTGCAATGGTTGATGGTGCATCAAAGAGCCAAATTTTCTGGCAAATAATTTTACCTCTTGCAAAGCCAATTATAGTTTATACTATACTTACAAGCTTTATGGGACCTTGGGGTGATTACATTACATCATCCTATATAGTTGGTTTACAGAACATTGACAATTGGACTGTCGCGATAGGATTATTCCAATTTGTTTCAGGTTCTCAGGATACTGTAACATCATACTACATTCAATTTGCACCGGGTGCAGTATGTGTTGCATTACCAATTACAATATTGTTCTTCTGCTTACAAAAGTACTATGTATCTGGTGTAACTGGTGGAGCAGTGAAAGGATAAAATTAATATATGAAAAAGAGAAAAATAATAGTAATATTATTCTCTCTTTTTTCATTATTATCGATGGTTGCTTGTAATACTGAGGCTCCTGATGATTTCGATGATTTTGAGGAACCAAGTCAAACAGTAATAAACACCATCAATCTTAATGAATATGAGAGTGATAATTATTTATTCGACAATTCAATATCAAATGAAAATGGTTCAGTTTCCTATGAAGTCTTTGTAAGAAGCTTCTATGATAGTAACAATGATGGAATCGGTGATTTAAATGGAGTTAAAGCTAAGCTTCCTTATTTTAAGGATTTAGGTATTAAAACCTTATGGCTAATGCCTATAATGCCATCTCCTACCTATCATGGCTATGATGTAACAGACTATTATGATATAAATTCTGATTATGGTACTATGGCTGATTTTGAAGCATTAACTACTGAAGCAGAAAAATATAATATTGATATTATGATTGATATTGTATTTAATCATTCTAGTACTTCTCATCCATGGTTTAAACAATCTTATCAGGATTATATTGATAATAATACCTTAGCTGATTCAAAGGCTGATTGGTATTGCTGGAGTGATACTAGAAAGAATCAATATTATCCATATGCTTCTAATAGTTCAGTATTTTATGAGGCTAGATTTGATTTTGCAATGCCTGATTTTAATACTAAAAATGAAGCAGTAAGAAGCGAAATGGTTAATATATTAAACTTCTGGGTTTCTAAAGGTGTTAAGGGATTTCGCTTTGATGCTGTTAAATATTATGAATATGAGAATGTAGCATATAATACTGAATTTCTAACATTTATTAGAGATTCAGTAGTAAATGAACATCCAGGTATTTATTTTGTTGGTGAATGCTGGGATAATATAGGAATAATAAATAATTATTATAAATCTACATTTGATTCTTTCTTTAAATTTAATGCTTCAATAGAGGGACGTGGAGATGAGTCTCTTATTAGCCAAGCTAAAGGATTAAGCTCATCAATGAGCTTTGGAGCTGCAATAGAGCGCCAAGAAAAGCTTATGAAGGAAAATAATCCTAATGGATATTCCTCATATTTTATTTCTAATCATGATATGGATAGAGCTGCTAAATCATTAGAGGGAAATAATGCTAAAATTGCTGCATCCTTAACATACCTACTTCCTGGTACTCCATTTATTTATTATGGAGAGGAAATATGTATGAAGGGCGAAAGAAAAACTAGCCCTGATGACGCTAGTGATGTTAGAAGAAGATTACCAATGGTATGGTCTAGTAAGGATAAAACAGGAGAATGTCAATTTCCTGAAGCCTCAAGACCAGATTTAAATAAGAATAATACTCAAGTGACTTTAGGTGCAACTGACGCTCAAGCTACTAATTATTCTGTATGGAATCATTATAAAAAGGTTATTCAGATTAGAAATAAATATCCTTTCATTAAACAAAGTATATTTACAAATAGAACCCAGGATATTGTTACTAATTATGATAATGTTTTAGCATATGAGTTATCATATAATGATGAATCAATAATTATTATTCATAATTTTAAGGGTGTAAATGTAGAAATAGATGTATCTAAACTTGGAATTACAAAAATTGCTGATGAGATTTCAGTTTCTAAACTAACACCTGAATTAGCTAATAATAAGCTTAAATTAGGAAGACAATCTACTGTTATATTAACAAAATAATAAAATAGGAGGTGTTTTCACACCTCCTATAATTTTATTTAAATGATTTATCTTCCTTTGCTACTAATGGGAATAATGTAATAAATAAGGAATCTACAAATGTAATTATAAAGAATCCTAATATTACAGTTTTCATTCCATATGCTAAATTTCCAAATGGCATATTTGATAATGCGAATAATAAAGAAAAATATACAATCGCAATTAATGATAAAATTGATATACCTCCTGATACATATAATAAATTACGATTTAAGGATAAATCCTGATTATATGTTAAATTCTTTATAAATGCACTACCATTTTTAAATGAAATAACTGTATTTACTATCTCTAATCCTACAAATAAAATCAACAAAACAAAACAAATAATAAACATTATTTCATCAGAATGATCTATATTTGTTGAATTAATTATATTTATAATTGCCTGTACTAAAAAAAAGATATCAATACCAAGTGAGGCAATTAAAGCACCTAGTAAAGAAATTCTATATACTTTTAATTTCATATAGTTATTATATTATATTGATAAAAATAAAGTCAAGTTATTAAAGAAAGGAAAATAAATATGAAAAAAATTTTATTAGCAAAGAAATGGAAAAGATTAATAGCTCGATTTATTGATCTAACAATAGTCATATCACTTACCTTTATAATTTTTTTGATATTTGTTTTCCCAAATACTCTAGATAATAATAAATTAAAAGAAAATGGAAATAAAATATCTGAGCTATATCTTCAAACAGATTTATTTTTAGTAGATGATAATGGTAATTATTGTGCAAAATGTGGCTTCAATAATGTTACTAAGCTAGAGGATTTATATAATATAAAATGTAGTTTTAGTGGTAAGACATACGAAAATATATCATTAACTCAAACTTTATATAATTATTATACAACTCAATATAAAAATTTTGGAGGTCAAACAAATTTATCTTTAGAGGTATATAAAAGAGATATATTAAAATTAGGAGGTGAAGAATCTAATATTAAGGATTTTAATATTGATACTTATACTCTTGAATTAATAGATAACGAAAAATCAAATGCTACTGTTTCATTCTTTTTAAATATATATGAGGATGCTTGTGTTGATATTATTAAGAATTCAGAAATAAATACACTTACTACTGAAAATCAACAAATCTTTATGTCATCCTTTGTTTGGATTATTCCAGTATTATTTGCAGTATCAGCTACCTTTGATTTATTAATTCCAATGGTATCTCCTAGTGGTGAAAGTATTGGAAAATAT
This sequence comes from Anaeroplasma sp., assembly GCA_045124155.1. Lineage (GTDB taxonomy): Bacteria > Bacillota_I > Bacilli_A > Acholeplasmatales > Anaeroplasmataceae > Anaeroplasma. The sequence continues at coordinate 43,736 of JBGVLG010000205.1, read as the reverse complement.
ATCTTTAAGCTAGGAGTAATTTCTAATGAGGGCTATAAGCTAAAAAAATATAAATATATAATTAGATGGTTAGTTTATGTTTCTATAGAGCTATTATTAGGAATTTTAAGCTTTGGTGCAGCTGCTTTAATAAGCTATACTATGTTTTTATTTTCAAAAAATAGAAGATGTATCCATGATTTTATAGCAAGTTCTGTAGTTATAGATAAAGAACATTCAATATATTTTTCTTCAGCTAAGGAAGAAAGCTTTTATATAAATAGACAGAATGAGAGGGGTTTATAATGAATAAAAGTATTCGTATTCAAAGAGCTCTGATTAATCATAGACTAATAGCTAATTTATTAAATCTTCTTATATTTTTTCTTTCTGTTATTGCTCTATATTTTCTTGTTTTATATCTTTTCTTTGGCTTATGTGGTAATTATAATACCACTAACAATAAGATATCTGAAATTGAGGCAAGCTACTCATTAAATCTAAATAGTGATGCTACCTATCAGGATTATGAAGAGGTAGTAAAGGATTTTTATTTCAATCGTTTTAAAGAGGAAATATGTAATTACTATTATGAAAGCTATGGTAAAAGCTACTCAATAACAAAAATATATAATATTTCGGTTTTAGGCTTACCTTCTGAGCCTACTCATGATAATTACAAAACAAATTATTATCAATATATTCAAAATAGTGATGGTAGCTTTAATACTGAGGCAGTTGGTATTATGGTAGAGGGCTATGGTGATTTCTATGAAAGAAATCTATTAGATTTATTTGTGTATAAATATAATAGCTTATTTTCATTATTAGAGGAATTTGATACTACCTATTATCAATTAAAGGTTGAAAAGAATGCTGATGAAATGTATTCAAGAATAATAGCCTTTTTAGTAGCGTTTATTACAATGTATATTGTATTACCTTTATTTAATAACTATTACCAGGTTGGCTTTGAAATGAAGCTATCCTTAACTAGTGTAAATAAAAGAAATGGTTATTTAATACCTAAATATAAATATATATTAAAAAATATTATTATGATGATTATTCCATTTATTGGAATTTTATTAGCTAATAAATATTCAATTATTATTCTTACTATAGGATATTTATTTTTAGATGTTATGATTATGATGCTTAGTAAAAATAATACCTCTATTGAAGAAGCCTTATTACAAATTGAGGTTTGCTCAGTTAAGGAATCATTAGTTTTTAAAAATAAAGCTGAAGAGGATGAATATGTTTCCTCTGAGGAGTTTAAAAGGATTAATGATATTGATTATTTAGAAAAACTTAAAGCAGTAGATGAAATTGAATTCAATGATAAAAAGATAGAATAGGAGGTTTTTATATGAAGAAAATATTATCTTTTTTATTTATTTTTACTTTATTTTTTAGTTTAATTAGCTGTACAGATGGAACATCAAATTTAACTACATCAGAAAGTAATAAGACCAGTAGTACCCCAATGCCACCTTATGAAGGTGATGCAATAGGCTTCAATATTCATTATTATCGTAAGGATAATGATTATAGTACCTGGGGATTATGGGTATGGGCTGATGGAAGTGAAGGAAAGCTTTATGAATTTACTTCAACTGATAGCTATGGAGCTATTGCTTCCTTTAAATTTAGTGATTTTCCTGCTGGAACTCAAAGCAAGAAGGTTGGGTTTATTGTTAGACAGCTTTCTGATTGGATTAAGGATGTAGAATCAGATCGATTTATGAATTTTGCTACCTTAGAATTAGATTCAAATGGATATTATAATATCTATTTAAAAACTGGGGATTCTAATATTTATTTAAATGGTGATGGTAAGGTTGCTGATTTAATTGAGAGCTTTAAATTTATTTATAGCAAATCTGGAGATATTTTATATTTAAGATTTAGATTGAATAATCCATATTCTAGCTTTGAAATTAAACATGGTGATAATGTTTTAGTATCAAATGAGACAATGGATTCTGATTTAAAGGTTATTATGAAATCTAATAAAATAATCGAATATAGCTTTAAAAATGAATTGCCTGATCTATCTAATGATTATATTTTAAATGTAGTTTTTGCTGAAAGTGGTGAAGCTCTATCAAAGGTTGCTGATGTTGGAGCTGTATATCAAATGGATGCCTTTAATGAGCTATATCAATATGATGGAGAGTTAGGTGCAATTTATTCTAAAATAAATACGACATTTAAGGTTTGGTCTCCTGTGGCAAAGAATATAAAGCTTAGAATTTATGATACTGGTACTCCAAAGGAATTTGGTGGTAGTGATCAATATACTGAATATTCAATGGTTAAGGGAGTAAAGGGACTTTGGGAATGTGAGCTTGCTGGAGATTTTGAGGGTAAATATTATACCTATGCAGTAACTAATTCAACAAGCACAGATAAAGAGGTTGTAGATCCATATGCAAAATCTACAGGCTTAAATGGTATTAGAGGAATGATTGTTGATTTTGAAAAAACTAATCCAGAGGGATGGGATTCTATCAGTATTCATGAGATTCCTTCTACTTCATTAACAGTTTATGAAACTCATATTGCAGATTTAACTAGTAGTAGCACCTGGGGTGGTACAAAGGAAAATGCTAAGCTTTATAAGGGTTTTTATGAGTCTGGCACAACCTATACAAAGAATGGTGTAACTGTTTCAACTGGTTTTGATCATATAAAGGAGCTTGGTGTTAACGCAGTTCAAATTTTACCTTTCTTCGACCAAGCTAATGATGAAAGAGCTGAAGAGGTTAAGTTTAATTGGGGCTATAATCCTCAAAATTATAATTCACTTGAGGGTTGCTATTCTAGTAATCCTGAGGATGGCTATGCTAAGATTATTGAATTTAAGGAGCTTGTTAAGGCTTATAATGAGGCAGGTATTAATATTATTATGGATGTTGTCTATAACCATGTTAATGATTTAAATGCTTCAAGCTTTAATGTATTAGTACCACAATATTACTTTAGATATGTTGGTGAGGAGCCTTCTAATGGTTCTGGCTGTGGAAATGAAACAGCATCTGAGCTTCCTATGTATAGAAAATTTATGATAGATTCAACTGAATTCTGGGCTAGTGAATATAAGCTTGGTGGCTTCCGTTTTGATTTAATGGGTGTACATGATGTTGAAACAATGAATCAATTAGCTAAGAATATCCATGATAATGTTAATTCATCAATTACTATTTATGGAGAGCCATGGGCAGGAGGTTCAATTGCGTTAGGTTCTGGATATACTGCTGCAAATCAAAGTGCTTTATCAAAATTTGAGGGCTATGGCTGCTTCAATGACAAGATGCGTGATGCTTTAATTAAGGGTGGCTTAAATGCTATTTCTAGTCAAGGCTGGGTAACTAATAATGTTGAGGTTGCAGCATCAGATGTTAGTGAAATTAAGCTAGGAATTTCTGGTAAAATAAATAATACAGAAACTGATCCTAATAAAACAGTTAATTATGTAACCTGTCATGATAATTACACTCTTTATGATAGAATATTGAAATCAGGAATAGAGGATGAGGCTATTGCTAAAAAAATGGCTATGCTTGCAAATTCTGTAGTATTTACCTCACAAGGTATAACCTTTATGCTTGCAGGAGAGGAATTCCTAAGAACTAAGGGTGGAGAAGGAAATTCTTATCAATCATCTTATGAGATTAATGAATTAAATTATGAATTAAAGGTTGATAATTTAGATATGTTTAAAAATTATCAAAAGCTAATTTCATTAAAGCAAAATAGTGCTTTATTTGGTAAGAATTCTCAAGATATTAAAAATATCACAATCAATACTAATTCTGATGGAAGCTTAATATACTATGATGTTATTGATACTGTAAATAATGTTAGCTATAGGATAGTACATAGTAATGGAGTAAATTCATCTAAGGTTGTAGATTTATCTGGATATACCTTATATTTAGATACTTTAAATCTTGATGGCTTTGTATTATCAGCTGCAACTAATATTGCTAGCTATCAAACAATAATAGCTTATAAAAATTTATAAAATAACTATTTAAGGTGGCATTTATTTGTCGCCTTTTTCAGTATTTATTGAGGTGGTCTTAGTGACAAAAAATATTTTAAAAAAAACATTTGACTATAGTATTTTGGTTTGATATAATATAAAAGCATACGTATGTGTGCATGTATATTGAGTGGGAGGACTATATCTAGTCTGTTGAACCACATCATTGAAAGAAGGAGGAAATAAATATGGCAAAGAAAGTTGTAAAAGTAGTTAAATTACAAATTGCAGCCGGCAAAGCTAATCCAGCTCCACCAGTAGGTCCAGCACTAGGACAAGCAGGAGTAAATATTCCAGGATTTTGTTCTCAATTCAATGAAGCTACAAAAGATAAGATGGGATATACATTGCCAGTAGTTATCTCAGTTTATGAGGACCGTTCATTTACATTTGTTGTACATACTCCACCAGCTTCTGATTTATTAAAGAAGGCTGCTGGAATTCAAAAGGGTTCTGAAAATTCTAAGAAGCATACTGTTGCAAAGATCACTAGAGCTCAAGCTAGAGAGATCGCAGAAATGAAGATGCCAGACTTAAATGCAAATGATATTGAAGCTGCTACAAACATTATTTGTGGCTCTGCTAGAAACATGGGCATCGTAGTAGAAGGCTAATTATTGGTTGTTATTAACAGCCTAAAACTTGTGGGAGGAAATCCCGCTTGACCACATTTTAGGAGGATAAATATGAAGAGAGGAAAGAAGTACATTGAAGCAGCAAAGCTTGTAGATAATACAAAAGCTTATCCAGCATTAGAAGCTTTAGGATTAGCATGTAAGACTTCTACAGCTAAGTTTGATGCATCTGTTGATGTTGCATTCCGCTTAAATATTGACCCACGTAAAGCTGAACAAAATATTCGTGGTGCAATCGTATTACCTAATGGTACTGGTAAGACTCGTAAGGTTTTAGTACTTTGCCGTGGTGCAAAGCAACAAGAAGCTTTAGAGGCTGGTGCTGATTATGTAGGCGAAGCAGAAATGATCAACAAGATTAGCCAAGGCTGGTTCGAATTTGACGTTATCGTTGCTACACCAGATATGATGGGTCAATTAGGACGTTTAGGACGTGTTTTAGGTCCTAAGGGATTAATGCCAAACCCTAAGACTGGTACTGTAACAATGGACGTTGCAAAAGCAGTAAAAGAAATTAAAGCTGGTAAGGTTGAATACCGTCCAGATAAGGTAGGTAACATTCAAATGACTATCGGTAAGGTATCATTTGGACCTGAAAAGTTATTAGAAAACCTAAGAGTAGTTTATGATGCTCTATTAAAGGTACGCCCTTCAACTATTAAGGGTGGCTATGTTAAGAATGTTAGCGTAGCAGCTACAATGGGACCTGGCGTTAAGGTTGACGCTGATTCTATTAGTAAAAAGTAAAAAATATTGCCGAAGACAGTAGGCGGGCATAAGCCCTTAATCTCCTACCGAGGAACATTGAAGTATTAATCTTCTTTTACCTTGGTAGAAGAAGATTTTTCATTTAAACTAAATGGAGGTGTAAGAATGAAGGAAATCATTAAATGCAAAGAGAATGAAGTAGCACAAGTTGCTGAAAAAATGAAGAATTCAGCTGCTCTTATTGTATTTAAGTATCAAGGTTTAACAGTTAAATCTTTCCAAAAGCTACGTAAATCAATGCGTGAAAATGGTTGTGATGTTGCTGTAATAAAGAACAACATTGCATCACGTGCTGCTAAAGCATGTGGATATGATGATGTTACAGACGCATTCAGTGGCCCAGTTGCTGTTGCTTTCGCTGCTACAGATGTAGTTGCTCCAGCAAAGATTTTATTCCAAGTTGCTGCTGAAGAAGATTGTAAGATGATCGAAGTAGTAAAGGGTGTTGTTGATGGTGATGTTTATAGCTATGATCAAGTAAAGACATTATCACAATTACCATCATACGAAACATTATTAACTCAACTAGCTGCTGGTATGTTAGGAACATTAAGTCAATTATCTATCGGCTTAAATATGTTAGTTGAAAAAGGACAAGAAGCCTAATAATTTAAATTAAAAAAAATATATAATGGAGGATAAATAAAATGGCTAAGTTAAATAAGGATGAATTTATTGCATCATTAAAGGAAATGACTATTCTTGAAATTAAAGAATTAGTAGACGCTATGAAGGAGGAATTCGGTATTGATCCAACTGCAGTTGCTGCTGCTCCTGCTCAAGGTGCTGGTGCTGGTGCTGCTGCTCAAGAGCAAACTGAATTCGATGTAATCTTAACTAATGCTGGTGCTGCAAAGCTTGGTGTTATCAAGGTTGTTAAGGAAGTTACTGGTTTAGGATTAAAGGAATCTAAGGAAGTTGTTGATGGTGCTCCAAAGCCTGTTAAGGAAAAGGTTTCTAAGGCTGAAGCTGAAGAATTAAAGGCTAAGTTAGAAGCTGCTGGTGCAACTGTTGAAATTAAGTAATTTTAACTTAAATTAATATTTAGGGTTTAAGCATTGCTTAAGCCCTTTTTAATTACTATTATGGAAAATAAACATTATTATTCAAAAACTCAAGAAAATATAAAATCAGAGCCTAAACAATATATATTTAATTTTAAAAATCATTCATTTAAGTTTAATACTGATAATGGAGTATTCTCAAAAGATTATATAGATTATGGTTCTTTTGCATTATTAAAAGAATTTATTCCAAATGAACTTGATGCCCCAATATTAGATATGGGTGCGGGCTATGGTCCTATTGGAATTGTTATTTCAAAACTATATAATAAAAAAACAATAATGTGTGAAATAAATGAAAGAGCCTACAATTTAATATTATCTAATATAAAATTGAATAATTCTAATTCTATTGCTTATAATTCCAATCTATATGAAAAAGTCTTTGATATAAAATTTTCATCAATTGTTACTAATCCCCCAATTAGAGCGGGAAAGGATATAGTATTTGCAATATATGATGGAGCCTATAATCAATTACTTGATGGAGGAGAACTTTGGGTTGTAATTCAAAAGAAACAAGGTGCTCCTTCTTCAAAGTCTCATATTGAGGAAATATTCGGCAATTGTGAAATAGTAGCTAAAGACAGAGGCTATTATATTTTAAAAGCCATAAAATAACTAAAAACATCATTTTAAAATGATGTTTTTTCTTTATAAATTTGTTATAATAATATAAAAGGTATATAAAATTATAAAAATGGATGGTGATTATATGAATTTATTAAATCAACTATGTATGAAAATGGTTCAGTATTATGAAAATGACCCAGTAAGAATTCATCATTTTATTAGTGTTCACGCTCTTGCAAAATTAATTGCCGAAGAAGAAGGAGTAGATAAACATACACTTTTTATTCTAGAAGCAGCAAGCTATGTTCATGATATTGGAATTAAAGCAGCTATCGCAAAATACAATAGTACAAATGGAAGCTATCAAGAGTTAGAAGGGGAACCTCTCGCAAGAAAAATGCTAACTGATTTAGGTTTTTTAACTGAAGATATTGATAGAATTTGTTATTTAGTAGCTCATCATCACCAATATATAGATATTGATGGAATGGATTATCAAATATTAGTAGAGGCTGATTTTTTAGTTAATTTTACTTCTGATAACATGTTAAAGGATTCTATATTATCAGTATATGATAAGGTATTTAAAACTAAAACAGGAAAATTTATTTCAGAAGAGATGTATCAAATCAAATAATTAATATCATCTTAAAATTTATTATTAACTTTTATTTTATAGCATATCTAAGAATTTCAAAAAATCTTGATATGCTTTTTTTCTAGGATAAATAGGAATAGAACTATATTATCAATTTATTAAGTTAATATAAAATACATACATATTTATTAAATATCGCTAATTATTCATTATAGCAATTACTAATATAATTTTTATTTATTATGAAATTTGATCCTATATTTTATTTATCTTAACCTATATTGATATAACATATTATTTTGAAGATGCCATTTTATATTTTTTCATAATTATATAATAAAATAATACAGATAAAATCATTGATATGAACCAACCTATAGGCCATGATATCCAAATACCATTAGTTCCAAAATAATTTGATAAAATAAAAGCTAATGAAACTCTTAAAATTAAATCAGTTAATGTAGCAATCATAAAAAATAGCATATTTGATGTTCCCCTTAAAATTCCATCTGCCACAAGCTTTATAGCTACAATAAAATAAAATGGACTTATTATTCTCAAAAACATTAAACCATTATTTAAAGCATCATTACTTGAAGAATCCATAAATAAAAATAATAAATATTTTCCTATAAAGAAATATATTAATGTAAATGGTATACATAATATTATTACCATTTTTATGCCAGCCTTAAAACCATCATGGATTCTATTGATTTTTGAGCTACCTAAATTTTGAGCTGTATAATTTGATAATCCGTTTCCTACTGTAGTTAATGATGTTATCATAAGATTATTAAGTTTAACAGCTGCACTATATCCAGCAATTGCAGAAGAACCAAAGGAATTAATAATTCCCTGAATTAAAATATTACCTACCGAAATAAAACTTTGTTGAATTGTTGATGGTATTGCAATGATTGCCATTTTTTTAAGAAGTTGAATAGAAAAAAATTTATATTTATCCTCCACTTTTGGCAATTGATTTATTTTTTTTATTACAATTATAAATGCTAGAATAGCACTAATTGCCTGGCAAATGAAAGTTGCCCAAGCAACCCCTGCTATTCCCATATTAAATATAGTAACAAAAAGTATATCTACAAAAATATTGGAAATAGATGATAGAGCTAAAAAAATAAATGGAGTTTTTGAATCCCCAAGTGATGAAAATATACCAGTTGATACATTATATATAAATACGAATATTAAACCATAAATATAAATATCTAGATATAATGAAGATTCTTCCATTATGTTATCTGGAGTATTAATTATTTTTAATAATGGCTTTGAAAAAAAATACCCCAATACAGATAAAATTATACTGATTATAATTGTAGAAATAAATGCTGTAGAAATACAACTCTTAACGTCATTATATTTTTTTTCTCCATATAATCTTGAGCTTACTACAGAACAGCCTATATTACAGCCAAATGCAAATGCTAAAAAAATAAGTGTGATTTCATAGCCATTGCCTACAGCTGCTAAAGCCTCTTCACCTATAAATTTTCCAGCAACAAGGCTATCTGCTATGTTATATAATTGCTGAAAAATAATACTTCCAAATAACGGAAGACAAAATAACCATAATACTTTTGAAGGCTTTCCTATTGTTAAATCATGTTCCATAATATATACCTCACTATTTAAAATTATAGCATTGATTTTATATAAATAAAAATATATAATATTGATAAATTTAATAACGAAGGGATATTAATATGGAGCTTTCACAACTATATTATTTTTATAAAACTGCAGAATTGGAGCATATTACAAGAGCTAGTAGAGAGATTAATATAGCTCAGCCAGCATTGACTAAATCTATTCATAAGCTAGAAGAGGAGCTCGAAGTTTCATTATTTTTTCGTGAAGGAAGAAATATTAAACTCACATCATGGGGGAAATGGCTTTATGAAAAGCTAAAGGATCCCTTAGCTTCAATTTTAAATATTAAAAATGAAATAAAAGTAATGAAGAATAATAAGCATATTAAAATATGTGCTTTAGCTGCTTCAACATTTGTTACTAATGCTTTATTACAATTTAAAAAGAAATATAGTGATGTAACATTTACATTATTACAAAATAAATGTGATGATTGGGATATTTTGATTTTTTCAGATAATATTGGATATGAAGAAGAAATATATATTGGATGTGGAAGTATATATAAAAATGAGATAAAGAATATATCTGATTTAAATGAAAAGCCTGTGATCACGTTTACTCATTTTAAAGAGTTAAGAGATAATATTGATTATTTTTATAAAAAAAATAATATAAAGCCTAATATAGCATTTGAATGTGATAATTTGATATTAATGCATGATTTAATTTTAGATAATAATGGTTATGGTTTTATACCTGAATTTACTTCAGGAGAAATATTTGATGATTTATTTTTATTGAGTCTTGAAGAATATAAAATAATTAGATTTATAGGAATTAAGAAAAATCAATTTGGAATGAATAATGGAAATATTGTAAATGAATTTTATGAATATGTAAATAATTGCTTCAAAAATAAAAAAATTATTAAGCCCTAATTCAGTATTAACTATAATTAAAATGAATATAAAATAGCCTCTATAAGTTTTTAGACTCAATGGGCTATTTTTTGTGTTAGGCATGACATTAATCTATTATTTAAGATCTAGCTATAACTATAATAAATGGTATACTTAAAACTAAATTAGTAACACTTAATATTATATTATGAAATTCAACAATGGAGATGTAAACTTAAGATAATAGAAAAGCAAAAATAATTTTAATAAGCGAAAATGGTTTTACTAGTGTAGGATTATGACCTTCAAAAATATAGGTTAGTAGTCTTACACTATTTTATTAGTATTATTTCCTAATAAAGTCAAAAAAAGAGGAATTGACTCTAATTTATCAATCCTCTTTTATAATCTCTTATGAAGTTTATAGTTTATATGTAAAAATTGAAATTTGTAACTACGGGGCAATGATTATTTTTTATCATATTTATCTATTATATAATTATAATTATTCATTTATTTTATAATGATAATACTTGATTAAAATAATTGAAAAAACATATATTTTATTTTGTATTAAATCATTAAAATCTATATTATATATCTCACTAATTTTCATAAGTCTATATGATACAGTATTTCTATGAATATATAGCTTTGTAGCGGCTATACTTAAGCTTTTATCAAAGCTTAAATAGTAATATAATGTATCAATGTTATCAGTCTCGTTTTTAATATCATCCTCATATATTTGCATTATTTTTGAATTAATATAATTTTTAATTTCATTTAGAGAATGCTTTCCTGTAAAAAAAGGTAAATATATTTTGTAGTCCTCCTCATAATAAATAACATTTTTATTACTAGCTTCTAAAAAATTTAATAAATTAGCTAAAGCAGTATAATAAGTATTAAATGAGAAGTATTCTGATATTTTTTTTACATAAAGAGCAGTTAAATGATTATCAATTAATATATCAGTAATTTTACTAGTAGGTAATTTATCGTTATTAAAGAATACTAAGACATTATCATTATAAGCTATTATTGCGTTAACTGATAAAGTATTTTCTAATTTAACCTTTAAATAATTATTTTGAATAAAGCTTGCATTTGAAAGTGAAATAATAATTAGACTAGAATTTAAATTAACATTATATTCTTTAATTTTAGCCTTTAATATGTCCTTTGTTTTATATTCGTCATTAAGTAAGGCTTTATAAAAGCTTTGGATATTTGCATCATTTTTCTTATAATCCTCTAAATATAAGATCTTACTAATTGAATTGGCAAGATGCCTTAAAATATCATAATCTAAGCTATTAAAAGTTGAATTATCCTCTTCAAGTAAAACTAAATATCCGAGCATAATATTATGTTCTATTTTATAGAAGAGTCTCCTTTTATTTTTATTTATTGAATCTAAAATTACATATTCATTATTATTTTTAAAAGCATTATTTGCTATTGCAATTAATTCTAATGACCAAACACCAGAATTAGTTGCTTCTTTATATACATTATCTACATCATTTGTTTGAGTATAATATAAAAGCTCATAATTATGATTTATTACTACCATAGGATTTTTAATATAGTTAGAATATAATTCTAAAAGTTCCTTTAAGGTATAGCAATTTTCTTCTTTTTTATATATTTCTATATTCATAAAATCACTCCTTGTGCTATAAGCACAATTTTTTACGATTATTATACACTATTAGGACATTTAATTCAAGGAAATAAAGTTTTATAATAATTGCGTTAAATGAAAGGAATGATATTATGAATATGAAAAATAAGCCTCTAAATGTAGGAATTTGGGCTTTTTTAAATAAGATTCCTGCAGGAACAATGTTTGTTCCATTAGTTATTAGTGCTATTATTTGTACAATAACAGTTGAATGTGGTCTTGGTACAGGAGTAATAGGAGAGGGAAAAACCTTATGGGAATTTCTTGGTAATCCAATGAAGGATCTTTTTGGCAAAACTGGTCAAATGCTATTAATAGGATTAATGCTATTTTGTACAGGTACAATGATTAAGCCTCATGATTTTGTTGATGTATTTAAACGTGGCTTTTGGCTATTGTTAGCAAGATTACTTCCTGCATATATTATTTGTACAATAGTATGGTTTACTTGTGGTCCAAAAGGTTTTTGTGGAATTGATTTTATCACATTTACATGTGTTGTAACATCTGCTAATGCAGCTTTATATATGGGAATTATTCCTCCATATGCTGATAATAGTGATAGAGCTGCTTTCCCTGTTATGTTAATATTATCTATGCCACTTTTGCCATTTGTATTTATTAGTTCTTTTGGTCAGGTTGCTGGTTCTTCAGATGGTCAGACACTTGTAAAAATTGTTCAGATATTTTCATTGCTTATTCCCTTTATTTTAGGATTTATTCTTGGTAATTTAGACTCTAAAATAAGAGAAATATTTAAGGGTGGAAATACTATTATTCTTCCTTTTTTAGGATTTGAATTTGGTTCAACAATCAATTTGATTGATGCATTTAAGCCATCTGTATTATTTGCTGCATTACTATTAACAGTTATTTTCTGGGCAATTACAATGATAATCCCTTATATAGTAGATAGATTTGCTTTGAAGCGTCCTGGTTATGCTTCTATTGGTAGTTCATCTCTTGCTGGAGTCTCATTGTCAATTCCTGTAATGTTTAGTGCTTATATATTTAATGGTATTTCTGGAAGTGATTTAATTACAAATAGTGTTTCTATTTTAGCGTTTGTTTTGCTAATAACTAATATTCTTTCACCATTCTTTACAAAGGGTATTATGACTTATTATTTTAAATCACATCAAGGGAATAAATTTAGTGATGTTAAGAGAGTATTCTCTGAATCACATCCTGAATTAATAACAAATCTGTTTGATGAAAATTATAATTATAAAACAAATAAGAAATGAGGTATAAAAAAATGAAAAAAATTTTAACACAAATTGGTACATTAAATAGTTTAATGATGGGTGATTATAATGCTACTATAACAGTAGGTGAATTATTAAAAAAAGGTGATATTGGTATAGGTACTTATGAAGGACTTGATGGTGAAGCAATTATTCTTAATGGTGTTGCTTACGATTCTCGTGCTGATGGTAAAACTTATGTCATGAGTGAGAATGATAAATTACCATTTGCAACTGTATCTAAATTTAATAATAATGCTATAGAATATAAGATTTCATTTGATGATATAGAGCAATTAAAGGAAATGCTTGAAGAAAAGCTTCCTAGTAAAAACTTCTTTTATATGATTAAAATGGAAGGCTTATTTAAGGTACGTATTCGTTCATGCTATAAGCAAGTTAAACCTTATCAGCCATTGTATAAGGTCGCATGTGATCAAAGAGAATATGATTTTGATGAGGAAGGATATGTAATCGGTGTTTATTGTCCTAACTATGTTCAGGGTATGAATTTGGCAGGATGGCATGTGCATTTCTTAAGTAAGGATTTTAGACATGGTGGACATATCTTAAAACTACAAGGAACTAATATTAATTATAAAATAAATGATATTGATGAATGGAATGTAATTCTTCCTCATACAGAAGGCTTTGAGTCTTGGGACTTAACTGAGGACTTAAAAGAAAAGACTAAGCAAGTAGAAGGATCCTCAAAAAAATAATTTATTAATAATTTTATATGAGATAACCTAGTATAATTAATCATATAATTTCAAAAGATTTCCTATTTATAATATATTATGAATAGGATTTTTTTTATGATAAACTCAAGGATTAATTAATGATTTTATAAATTATAAAATAAAAATTGTTTTTTTGAATACATATATAGCACTAAGATTCATTTAAATAATAAACAAGAAACTAAAATAAAGAGAAAGCTATATAAATGTATTAAATGTAATAATATATAAATCTATTGATAGTATATGATTTTTTTTACATTATAAAATAGTTTTTTTATTCAAATAAATAAAATATAAAACTCATAAAATTCTTAAAAATGTCTATATTGAATAATATAGGCTTTTTTGTTATAATTATGAAGAATTCTTTTTGGTAAAGGAGTGTTATATATGGGAAAGAAATTTTATTTAACTACCGCAATCGCATATACATCAAGTAAGCCTCATATTGGAAATGTATATGAAGCTATTTTAGCAGATGCGATTGTTAGATATAAAAAGAAGGATGGCTATGATACTTATTTTCAAACTGGAACAGATGAGCATGGTCAAAAAATAGAACAAAAAGCTTTAAGCTTAGGTATTACTCCTAAAGAACATGTAGATCATATTTCAGGTGAATTAAGAAAAACCTATGATTTAATGAATGTTAAATATGATAATTTTATTAGAACAACTGATACATATCATGAAAAACAAGTAGCTTTAGCCTTTGAAAAATTATATAAAAAAGGAGACATCTATAAGGGAGAATATGAAGGACATTATTGTGTTGCCTGTGAATCATATTTTACTGAAAAAGATCTAGTTGATGGATGTTGTCCTGATTGTGGTGGCAAAGTGGAATTAACAAAAGAAGAATGTTATTTCTTAAAACTTGCTCCATATCAAGAAAAATTAATTAATTATATTAATTATAATCCAGATTTTATACAACCAGAATCAAGAAAGAATGAAATGATTAATAATTTCCTTTCAAGTCCTCTTCCAGATTTATGTGTTTCAAGAACAAGCTATAAATGGGGTATCCCAGTTAATTTTGATAATAAGCATGTAATTTATGTTTGGATTGATGCATTACTAAATTATTTAACTGGTATTGGCTATGATGTGAATGGAAATAATGGAGAATTATATAATAAATTTTGGCCTGCAGATATTCATTTAATTGGTAAGGATATCTTAAGATTCCATACAATTTATTGGCCAATTATGCTAATGGCATTAGATTTACCATTACCAAAAACAGTATTTGGACATCCTTGGATTCTAATGAATCATGGTAAAATGAGCAAGAGTAAAGGAAATGTTATTTATACAGAGGATTTAGTAGAATTATTTGGTGTAGATGCAGTTAGATATTATGTATTACATGAAATTCCATTTGCTCAAGATGGAAATATCACCTATGAATTAGTATGTGAGAAGAATAATTCTGATTTAGCTAATACCTATGGTAATTTAGTTAATAGAACCATAGCGATGGTCAAAAAATATTTTGGTGATGAGGATATTTATAAATCATCAGAAACTGAATTTGATTCAAAGCTAATTGATACAGCTAAAACTACAGTAGTTCAATATAAAAAGCTAATGGATCAATATAAGGTAGCAGATGCAATTGAAGAGGTAATGAAGCTATTACGTCAATCTAATAAATATATTGATGAAACTGCTCCTTGGGTTTTAGCTAAGGATTTAGAAAAGAAAGAAGTATTAAGAACAGTTCTATATAATTTATTAGAAGCAATTAGAATTTCTTCAATATTATTAGAACCAATTATGCCATCAACAAGTAATAAGGTATACACTTATTTAAATACTAGCTTAACTTCATTTGATGATTTAGAATTTAAAACAGCTAAATATAATGTTTCTTCATCTGATGTTTTATTTAAAAGACTTGATGTAAAGGAAATAATGGATAAGGTTGCTATAAAAGAAGCAGAAAAGGAAATAAAAGTAGAACCTAAAAAAGACTCAAAACCACTAATTTCTATTGATGATTTTGACAAGCTTGATTTAGTAGTAGGACAAATATTAGAAGCTAAAAAACATCCAAAGGCTGATAAGCTTTTAGTATTTAAGGTTAATATAGGTACTGAGATTAGACAAATAGTATCTGGTATTGCAAAATTCTATACTCCAGAAGAGCTTGTTGGAAAAAAGGTTGTAGTAGTTAAAAACCTAGCTCCAATTAAACTAAGAGGAGAAGAATCTTGTGGAATGCTATTATGTGCATCAGATGAATCTGATACTACATTAGAATTATTAAATGTAAATAATTTAAATCCTGGAGATATAGTAAGATAATGGAAAGGAAATTATCTCTTAAGAGTATAAAATTATCTAAAGAAGAATTAAAGGATATATTATTTAGATTATCAATTGTATTATTAGCTTCTTCTTTATATTCATTATCTGTAGCCTGGTTTTTGGATCCAGCAGGATTGTTATCACTAGGTTTTACAGGAGTAGGACAAATATTTAATCGTATGTTTTTAATATTAACTGATGGTACAGTTAATATTCCAGTAGGTGTTTTTAATTTAATTTGTAATTTACCTTTATGTATTTTAGGATTTAAATATGTATCTCCAAAATTTGTGTTATATACAATCTGTTGTGTACTTGTAATGTCATTGTTGTTAATGGGTTGGATTCCTTGTCCAATTGTAATTAATGGAGGCATTACTTGGGTACCTACTAGTGAATTAGTTAATGGAGTTTATGTAGTTGGAGAAAACTCTTATTACATTTTTGGAATTAATCCAGCAAATGAAAAACTATTCCTTTCAATATTTGCCGGTATTTTATGTGGTATAGGTTTAGGATTAGCCTTAAGATATGGTATTTCAACAGGTGGAGTAGATATTATTGCTCAAATTGTAAATTTAAAAAATTCTAAATTTTCTGTTGGTACTGCATCAATGATTTTAAATATTATTATAGCATTTATAGGTGGTATACAAATAGGAATGATTAATATAGCCTTTTATACGATAATATTTATTATTATTTGTAATATTGTAGTAGATAAAATACATACAGCTTATACCTTCCAAAGATTAGATATAATCACAACTAAGCCTGAAGAGGTTAGAAAGGCTTTATACGATAGTGTTAATCGTGGTATTACTCTTTCTAAGGTTGAAGGTGGATTTACTCATGCTGAAAAAACAGATTGCATTATGGTTGTGTCCTCTTATGAGGTTGAAAAAGCTAAAAATGCTGTTTTTGAAGTAGATAAAGATGCTTGGATTACAGTATCTCCTATAAAGAAGATATTTGGAGCCTTCTTTAAGCATACAATAATATAAAAATAAATTATGGAGGGAAAATCCCTCCATATTTCTATCTATTATGTAATAATAAGCAATTTTAATTGATTATTAAAATTAAAAAGAAAGGATAAAATATATGCATATAATTAAGCATTTTAATACTATTACTAAGCATAAGCTATTAGTAATGAAGCTTTGCTTTAAAGCCGGATTAATTAAACAAGGATTATTACATGATTTATCAAAATATTCATTTATAGAATTCTTTAATGGAGCGAAATATTATCAAGGTACTTATAGCCCTAATTACAATGAAAGAAAGGCTAAAGGCTATAGTGAGGCTTGGATGCATCATAAGGGAAGAAATAAGCATCATACAGAATATTGGGTTGATGTTAACCCAACATCAAATACCTATGAAGCAGTAAAAATGCCAAAAAGATATTTAGTAGAATCAATATGTGATAGAATAGCTGCGACTATAATTTATAATAAAAATAATAATCAAAGAGATGGTGCTTTAAACTATTTTTATAAAGAAAAGGATTATATTCCTATGCATGAAAAAACTAAAGAAGAAATGGAAAGACTATTAATATTATATAGAGATTCAAATGATAAGGAATTCTTTAAATATTTAAAAAAATATAATAAAGAAAAGAAGGAGTACTAAAATTGCCATCATGTTATACACATCAATTTTATGCTAATAAAATATTAGAATTAATTGATAATAGGATTAAAAATAAAATAACAAATAAAGAATTATATTTAGATGGAGCTTTAGGTCCTGATCCTCTTTATTTTTATTTATCTATTAAAGGCTTATCTTTATATAAAAAATCTTGTGAATTACATAATAAAGGAATATATAATATATTAACAAAAGCAAAAAATTCTAATGATAATGATTATATTTCATTTATATTTGGATTGTTAACTCATTATATATTAGATAAAAATATTCATAAATATATATATGAGGTTAATCCTACAAATGATCTTCATATTTTAATAGAATCAGAACTAGATAAAAGATTAGCATTAAAATATTATGATAAAAAAATAAAATTTCATAAGGATATTAAATATAAAAAATTAAATTTTTCATATATTAATAATATTTATGATATTAAACCATATCAAATGAAGAATAGCTTATTTATGATGAGAAATGCTATTTCCTATTCTATGACTTATAATAAAATAAAAAGATTTATATTTAAAAGCTTCTTAATAATTAGCTTTAAAAATAAGAAATATAAGGATTTACAAATAAAATATAATGATGATCTTAGAGTTGATAAATATTTATTAGATATTAATAATATTATAAATAAATCAATAGAAGAAATAATATTGAGATTTAATGAATATAATGATTATTTAGATAATAAAATAGAAGATATTTCTTTTGGAAATAAATATAATTTTGAAGGACAATATATAGAAAAATAGATTAATAATTATAATTCTTAATTGAAGTTATTTATTAATCTATTGTTTATGGAGATTAATATGAAAAATAAATTAAAAAGAATTACAGCTATATCCGCAATAATTACCTTTATAAGCTTTATTTATAAAATAGTTTTATCTTATTTAAATTTATCAATGGTATTATTAATAGCTTCTATATCTACATTATTAATATTTATAGTTAAATTACTTTTTGTAAAGAATTTAACTAAAAGTAGAGCTAATAAAAAGAAAGCATATTTCTTTATGACATTAGCTTTGCTAATCTATTCGTTTATTTTCATAGCTTTTGTAGTTTTAAAAATAAATGGAATAGATATTTCAAATAATAAAGAATATTCTGGATTAACTGGGTATTTATTAATAGGCTTTATGATATTAATGTTTATATTATCATTATTAAATCTAAAGAAAGCCTATGAAAAAACAGATTTAATGGTTGTTGGTTTAAAGGAAATGACCTTTGCATCTGCTCTTGCAGATTTAGTAATAATAGAAGATTTTATATATAGAATTTATTTTATTTCCAAAGATTATTTCATAATAAATAATTTTCACAATTATTTTCCTTTAGGAATTGGTATATTAATGGTTTTAATATCAATATTAATGTTAGTTAGATTTGTTAGATATAAGCCATAGGCTTCATATCTTTATACTAAATATAAAAAAGCATTTATTTACTTAAAAATATTTGTAAATAAATGCTTTTTTACTTTTGGGGATTATCTATTATCCCTTTAATCCCTTATTTTTATGACTATTGAGTATATTATGATACCAAAGTATCTAAGTCAAATTCATGAAATTTATCATATATATTCTTTGGTATCTCACATTCAAAATAAGTACCATAATTTTGATATTCTTTTTTCATTATTGTAGCTTTTGTTTCAATTATATTTGCTAAATCTCCTCTACTATATGGAATTAATATTCTTGCATGGATAGTATGAGGTGATACTTCTTCAAGAATTGTATTTATTAATTCATTTAAGCCTTGCTTAGTTTTATTAGAAAATTGAATTGATTTATATCCCATTATAGTTAGATTTTCACTTTGAGTTTTATCCCATTTATTTAATAGAAATACTGTTGGAATATTAGTAGCTTCTAAATTATGTAAAACCTCTAATACTACATTTAATTCCTCATTAATATAAGGACTTGATGAATCTAAAACATGTATTATTAAATCTGCATTTTTTACTTCTTGTAATGTCTGATAGAAGGATTCTACTAGATTATGTGGAAGTTTTGATACAAAGCCTATTGTATCTACTAACATAAAATCTATTTTATTAATTGTTATTTTTCTATTGAATGTAGATAATGTTGCGAAAAGCTGATCTTTTGCTAGAACTTTTTTATCTTCCTTATTAGTATATTCTAATATAGTATTCATTGTAGATGATTTACCTGCATTAGTATAGCCTACTAATGCTACTATAGGTATTTCATTTTTCTTTCTTTTTTCTATTTGATTTAATTTCATTTTTCTAATTTGAGCTAATTCATTTTTAATATGATATATCTCATTCATTAAATGTCTTTTATCAAGTTCTCTTTGAGTTTCACCACTACCACGAGTTTTAGTAGAGGCACCTCCTCCTATTCTATCATCCTTTTCTCTTAAATATTGTATTCTTGGTAATAAATATAAATCCTTTGCTAATTTTATTTCTAATTTTGCTTCTTTATTTTGAGCTCTTTCTTCAAATATTTTTAAAACTAAATAGCTTCTATCTAATACTTCAATTTTTAAAAAATCTTCTATATTCCTTAATTGAGTAGGAGTTAATTCATCATTAAATACTACTATGTCTGCCTTAGTAGCATATATCGCTATTGCAATTTCATTTAGTTTACCACTTCCTACATAGAATCTAGTATTAGGCCTATCTAATGTTTGAGTGAAGGTATCTATAGTTTCTATATCTATTGCTTCACATAATCCTTTTAATTCCTCTAAGGAATATTCTATATCATATCTATCATTTATTGTTGTTACTCCAACTAGTATTGCTCTCATAATAACCTCATTTATTTATAATATGTCTTAATTATATAATATTATTAATAAAAGTTATTAATTATTTTAGTATTTTTTCAAATATAAGAACATATACTATCTTATAGGAGGGGATACTATGGAGCTTAATCAAAGGGCTAGAGTAATTTTAGAGCTTGCTAAAAAATATTCTAATGCTAATGGAATAGAAACAATGGGTAGTGAATATTTAATATTAGCTATGTATGAAACAGAGGATAGTCTTTGTCATTTTTTATTAAATGAATATGAGGTTACTCTTGATGAAATAAAAGAAAAAACAAATAACATTTATATATTAAGACATCATAAAGGAGAATATAATTCCTCTTTAGAAAAAATATTAAATCATGCTGATGAGCTTGCTAATGGAGATAAAATAAGTGAAGAGCATATATTTATGAGTATTTTAGAAAATAGAAATACTATTGCATGTTCAATATTAGAATCATTAGGATTATCTATAGATGATTTAATTGAAGATGTAAAAGAAATATATGATTTTAATAATAATGGGACTGAAGAATTATCATTTATTAAAAATATTACTAAAAAAATAAAAGATAATGATTATAATAGATTTATTGGTAGAGAAGATTATTTAAAGAAATTAGATATTATTATTCATAGAAGATATAAAAATAATCCCTTACTAATTGGAAATGCTGGAGTAGGTAAAACTGCTTTAGTTGAGGGTTATGCAAAAAGATTATTAGATTCTAATGAGAATCTTACTATTCTTTCTTTAAATTTAACATCTATGGTTGCAGGTACTAGATATAGAGGTGATTTTGAGGAGAGATTTGATAAATTTATGAAAGAAATTGCATCAAGAAAGGATGTATGTATTTTTATAGATGAAATACATACTATTGTAGGTGCAGCAACAAATGATGGGAATTTAGATGTTGCGAATATGCTAAAGCCTCATTTAGCACGTGGAGATATTAGATTAATTGGAGCTACTACCCTAGATGAATATCATAAAACTATTGAAAAGGATAAAGCTTTATTAAGAAGATTCCAACCTGTTTTTATTAGTGAACCTAGTATTTTAGAAACTAAAGAAATTTTATATGGTATAAAAGAAGATTATGAGAAATATCATGATGTTTTAATTAATAATGATGTTTTAGATTATTTATTAACTGCTTCTAATAATAAAATATTAAATAGATATAGACCTGATAAATGTATTGATATTTTAGATGAAGCTATGAGCTATGCTAGTATTTCTAATAAAAAGGAATTAGAATTTTGTGATGTTGATTATGCTATTACAGGAAAAACAGATTATAATTGTAATGTATATTATAAAGAAATGGAAAAATATCAATGGTTATATTCAGTTGGATTATTAGATAATTCACCATTATTAAAAATTAAATATAATGGTGATAAGGATGGATTAGATTTATTATCTTTGGATATTTTAGAGATTTTTCATATTGGTATAGAAGCAATATTAGAAATAGACTTAAGTATGTATAAGGATAGAAGTATGCTTCAAACATTAATAGGAGCCCCACCTGGATATGTTGGATATGAGGATGAGGGTATTTTATCTAAGCATTTATTAGAATATCCTATGTCGGTTGTTATTTTTAAAAATATAGAAAAATCTTGTGGAGCAATAGAAAGTTTTATTTATTCTTTGTTAGATAGAGGCTTTTTTATGGACCAAAGAGGAAGAAAAATAGATTTAGCTCATACAGTTATTATAGCTTGTGGTATTTCTGAAAAGATTAAGCTAGGATTTAATAATACTAAAAATAGTATAGATATATTTGATGAATGTATTAAAGGTATTGAAAAGAAAAATAATCTAAATAATTATTATACTGATGCATTAAGAAGATATTCTTATGAAATATCCTTTGATTTTGATATTAATGATTCTAATAAGAACAAAGTAAATGATTATTTATATAAATTCATTAAAAATAAAGAAAAGGGTAAATATTTAATTCATAAGGATGAATTAGATAATAAAGAAAAGATTTATTTAAAAAGTGAATAGCTTTGCAATCTGAAAAAATTTGCAAAAAAATATTGAAAGATATTATATTTTTTAATATAATATAACGGTAAAAAGCAAATTTTATTTTGAAAGGTTGTGTAAAATATGGGAAGAGCCCATGAAGTTCGTGCAGCATCTATGGCTAAAACAGCTGCAATGAAATCATCTAAATATGCTAAATGGGGAAAGGAAATTTTCCAAGCTGCAAAGGCTGGTGTTCCTGATCCAGATATGAATCAAGGATTAAAGAATGTTATTGCTCGTGCAAAGAAGGATCAATGTCCTGCTAATGTTATTCAACGTGCAATTGATAAGGCTAAGGGTGTTCACTCTGGTGCTTCTAAGGAAAAGGTTTATGAAGGATATGGACCTGGACAGGTTGCAGTTATTGTTGAATGCTTAACTGATAATGATAACCGTACTTATACAGAGGTTCGTACTGCATTTAATAAGACTGGTGGTACAATTGGTACTTCTGTAAGCTATATGTTTAATCGTAAGGCTATTTTTGAATATGAGGGTTTATCTGAGGATGATACAATGATGGCATTAATGGATGCTGGTTGTGATTTTGAGGATTTAAGCACTGATGAGGATGGATTTGTACGTATTACAGCTAATCCAGCTGATTTTGAAGCAATTCGTGCAGCTTTACTTCAAGCTAAAGAGGATTTAGAATTTGAAACATGTAGTGTTGATTTAATTCCTTCAAGCTATGTAGATTTAGATGAAGATCATTTAGGTAAATTTAAGAGATTATTAGATTTATTAAGTGAATATGATGACGTTTCTGAGGTTTATCATAATGCTAATTTACCTGAAGAAGAGGATGAAGAATAATTTTTCAAATAATTATAATAAAGGAAGCTTTATGCTTCCTTTCATTAATTTATAGTGGTGATGATATGAAAACAATTATTGAGAGAGAACAATTTAATAGAACATTAAAAAGAATGACTCATGAAATAATAGAAAAGAATGATATGCTTGATAATATTATTTTAGTAGGAATTGAGAAAAAGGGTGTACCTATTGCCAAAGAAATTAAAGAATTAATAAAACAATTTGAAGGTGTTGATGTTTTATTAGAATCAATTGATATTGTTTCTCATCGTGATGACCATAAAAAGAATGAAGCATTAAAAACTCAATTTATAAATGATATAAATGATAAAATTATCATCTTAGTTGATGATGTTTTATATACAGGTAGATCTGTAAGAGCAGCAATGGATGCGATTATGGATATGGGAAGACCTGCTAAAATTGAACTAGCTGTTTTTGTTGATAGAGGTCATAGAGAATTACCTATTAGAGCTGATGTTGTTGGTAAGAGTGTACCAACTAGTAAGCTTGAAAAGGTAATTTGTGATTTTGAAAATAGAATAGTTAGTATTGAATAATTGCTTTATAAATTTATTATGATATAATAATTTTGAGTTTTATTGAAAGAAAGGAAAATTATATGCTAACAGATTTAGAAATTGCACAAAATGCCAAAATGAAAAATATTACTGAGATTGCAAAAGCATTTGATATTAATGAAGATAATTTAGAATGCTATGGAAAATATAAAGCTAAGGTAAGTCTTGATTCTTATGGAAATAAGAATGGAAAGCTTATTTTAGTTACTGCAATTAACCCAACTCCTGCAGGAGAAGGTAAATCTACTACAACTATTGGTTTAGCTGATGCCTTTACTAGACTAGGTAAGAAAAGTATTATTGCTTTAAGAGAACCAAGCTTTGGACCTGTATTAGGTGTTAAGGGTGGTGCTGCAGGTGGAGGCTATGCACAAGTAGTACCAATGGAAGATATTAATCTACATTTTACTGGTGATTTCCATGCGATTGAGGCTGCAAATAATACAGTATCTGCAATTATAGATAATCATATTTATCAAGGAAATACACTTCGTATTGATCCTACACGTATTGTATGGCATCGTGTATTAGATATGAATGATAGAGCCTTAAGAAATACAATTGTTGGTTTAGGTGGCCCTACAAATGGTGTTCCTAGAGAGGATCATTTTGATATTGTAGTTGCATCTGAAATAATGGCAATTTTATGCTTAAGTAAGGATATGGATGATTTAAGATTAAGACTTGATAGAACTGTTGTTGCATATAATTATGATAGAATGCCTGTAACTATTAAGGATTTAGGTATTACAGGTGCTTTAATGATGATATTAAAGGATGCAATTAAGCCTAATTTAGTTCAAACTCTAGAGGGTACTCCATGCTTAATTCATGGTGGACCTTTTGCAAATATTGCTCATGGTTGTAATTCAGTTATTGCTACAAAAATGGCATTATCTTTATCTGATTATACAATTACTGAGGCTGGATTTGGTGCTGATTTGGGTGCTGAAAAATTCTTTGATATTAAATGTAGAGAAGCTAATTTAACTCCTTCATGCGTTGTTGTTGTAGCAACTATAAGAGCTTTAAAGATGCATGGTGGTGTATTAAAAGAAGATTTAGGTATTTCTAATGTCGAAGCATTAGAGAAAGGCTTCAGCAATTTAGAAAAGCATATTGAGAATGTTAAGAAATTTGGTCTTCCTTATGTTGTAGCTATTAACAGATTTTCAAGTGATTCAGAAGAAGAATTATTAGCACTTGAGACTTGGGCTAAAGCTAATAACCATCCAGTTAGCCTATCAGAGGTATGGGCTAAAGGTGGAGAAGGAGCTTTAGATTTAGCTAATAAGGTAATTAATGAAATAGAAACAAAGCCAAATAATTTTAAATTCCTTTATTTTAAAGAAGATACATTAAAGAAAAAAATAACTACCATTTGTAAAGAAATATATGGTGCTTCTAATGTAGAATTTACTCAAGAGGCTAAAAATCAAATGTCAAGATTAACAAAGCTTGGCTATCAAGAATCATTAATTTGTATGGCAAAGACTCAATATTCATTATCTGATAATCCTAAGCTTTTAGGTAGACCAGAGGATTTTACAGTAACAATTCGAGGAGTTACACCATCAATTGGTGCTGGTTTTGTTGTAGCATTATCTGGTGATATTATGCGTATGCCTGGCTTGCCAAAAGAGCCTGCTGCTAATCGTATGGATGTTATTGATAATAAGATAGTAGGATTATTCTAGGAGGAAAATTATGGAATATGCATTAGGAAAAAGACAGGTAGTAATGAATTTTTCCCTTAAATTTTGTAAAACAGAAAATGAAGTTTTATCATCAGAATGTTTTTCTGATGTTTGGGGAAGATATGTAAAACACCTTTATAAAACAGAAAATCAAAATTTATTAAGAGTTTTAAAAATATTCCCTAAAAGTAAGGTTGAAGTAAAAACAATTAGCTTATTTAAGCTTTTATTAAGCTTTTCTGTTGAAGAAATAGCATCAATAGATCCATTTTATAACCAAGCCTTAGAAATGAGTGATGTATTATATGATTTAGTACAAAACTTTTATGATTATTGGAGAAAGCTTGAAAGATATTCTGTAATTTATTCAAAGGTTTCAAAGGATGGTGTTGAATCATCAAGCTTTATTGAGGCTCAAAATGAATTTAATGATGTTGTATTAAAGACTTATCGTACAATTTGTGAAAAACTATATGGACATAGCTTCCCAATTTATCGTCAGCTTCCAGCTGGTGTAAATGCATCATTATTAATTTCAAAAAATGAATGGATGCCTAAAGGCTCTAAATATTCATTTTTAGCTAAATGTGAAGCAATTGAACAAATTCTAATCCGTCCTCCATTTATTTCATATTCTGAAAAGAATAAGAGAACAGGTACTTATCCAGAGGCTAAAGAAAATCCAATTAATTGGTTTAAGGATCATTTTAAGGCTTCTGAATATTATTGTTATCAAGCTAAAGTAGGTTCAGCCTTAGCTTATGTATATTTCCATAGAGATTATTTAGCTCATGGAGTTACAATTTGTAATCTATTTGAATTTGTTCCTGTATCTGATGTAAAGAATCAAAAGCCAGATTTATTATATATTTATGGTGCTGATTATGATGATGAATCATATTTCTATTATGATGAAGAGGATGATATTTATGTAGGAGTAGCTCCACATAATTCATCTATTGATTATTTTGGATATATGAAGAAAATGTTATTAACATTATATAATGTTAAGATGATTGGTGAAGGTAACCTACCTATTCATGGTGCCTGTGTTCATATTACTATGAAGAATGGTACAACAAAAAATATTGTTATTATTGGAGATAGTGGTGCTGGAAAGAGCGAATCCCTAGAGGCATTAGCAAGTGTGGCTGGAGATGATATTTCTTCACAATTAACAATATTTGATGATATGGGTACCTTTAAGCTAGATAAGGGTCAAATTAAGGCTTATGGTACTGAAATTGGTGCTTTTGTAAGATTAGATGATATGACATCAGGCTATGCTTATAAGGAAATGGATAGAGCAATTTTTATGAATCCAGATAAGACTAATTCAAGATTAGTTATTCCTGTTGCGACATATCAACAAATTATGAAGGGCTATAAGATTGATATGCTTTTATATGCCAATAATTATGATGAAGAATGTGATGAAGAAGTAGAATTCTATGATAATGTAGAGGATGCAAAAAAAATATTTATTCGTGGAGCTCGACGTGCTAAGGGTACAACTCAGGAAATGGGTATGACTGAATCCTTCTTTGCAAATCCATTTGGACCAGTTCAAAAGGAAGCTGAAACTAGAAAAATCATTGATAATATGTTTAGTGAATTATTTAATGAAGGAGTACCTATTGGTGTTCTACATACTCGTTTAGCAGTACCAGGAATGGAGCATAATGGACCTGCATTAGCAGCAAAGAAATTATTTGAAATATTAGGTAAATAAAAAACAAAGCATATTTTGCTTTGATTATAATACTGCAAGTAGAGTATCAAATTATTTAGTTAATGACTGGGAGGAGTTGTTATTATCATGGGCATAAGAAAAACATTGATTCCAATTTTAGTTATATTTTTTACTTTAATTTCTTGTTCTAGCAATAGTAAAGTAAAATTAGATAATAATATTTATGATAATAATTCTGATTATACATTTGCAAAAGCATCAGAATCTTCAAATAGAAATGAAACAACAACTCAAGAAAAAGAAATATCATTTTATTTAGATAATTCTATTCAATTTAAGTATGTTAAAAATAATCCATATAAATTTTTAAATTTATCTACGAATGAATTTGTCTCAATTTCTTTTACTAATGCAAAATATTATTCTAATAATACATATATTGATAATTTTAATGACTTTAATGATGGTGATATTTTTAAAGTTTATTATGAGAAAACATTAATGACTTATCCTGAAATATTACTTGCTTTATATGTATTTATTGACTAATATTATAAATAATTAAAAAACAAAATTCTGGTAGTTTTGAGCGAAATATTATATCAATTATTTCTTATAAAACAAAAAGACTCTAAATGGTAGAATGGTATATTCTATCACATAGAGTCTTTTATTTTATTTTATATTTATTTATTTGCTAAATATTCTTTATAGCCAATTGTTTCTAGCTTTTCCTTTTTAGTTACTACCTGTTGTTTTAAATTATCCTTATATTCATTAATTTTCTTTAATAGCTCAGGATCTGAGGTCGCAAGAATTTTAGCTGCTAAAATACCTGCATTAGCACCACCATTAATCGCTACAGTCGCAACAGGAATTCCACTAGGCATTTGAACAATTGAATATAATGAATCAACTCCTCCTAATGCCTTTGTTTGAATTGGTACTCCAATTACAGGAAGAGGGAAAATTGCTGCAGCCATTCCTGGAAGATGAGCGGCTCCTCCAGCACCTGCAATAATTACCTTGTAGCCCTTGTCTAATGCGCTATTTGCGTAATCAAAGAAAATATCTGGCATTCTATGAGCTGAAATTACAGTCATGTCATAATCAATACCAAATTGTTCTAATATTTGAGCGGCTTTACTCATGATTTCTAAATCAGAATCGCTACCCATTACTATGCCTACTTTAGCCATATTAAATATCTCCTTTATATATAATTTACATTGATTATTGTATTATTTTTAGTATTTATAGTCAAGAATATAAAGCTTAGTTTCTTAATTCAAGCTTTATGATTTATAAATATACTTTTTTTTTCATAATAATTTAATAAATATTTTTATTTTTTGTTAAAAATTGTTATTTTTAGTTATAATTCCGTTTTCATATAGATTTTTTAGTTTACGAATCTAAATTAATATGATAAAATTATATAGTAATATTTTTGATATATCAGCTTAAATATGGTAAGCAAGTCTCTACCCTGAAACCGCAAATTACAGGACTATCAAAAATATTTTGGGAGACTTACTTGGATCGGAGATTTCTATGAAATTTATTATGATGCAAGTTAATAATTTAATTATGCCATTACTACGCCATAATGGTTGTTTTATTGTGTAACAACACGCTTATTTTGTGTTGTTTTTTGTTTTTTTAAGATATATCTAAAATATAGATAAAAAATAATAAGTGAGGAGTAAAAATGAGTAATTATCGTATTTATGTAGAAAAGAAGCCAAAATTTCAGGTTGAAGCAAAATCATTACAAGCAGAATTAAATTTAAATTTAGGCTTAAACTTAAAAAGTGTTAGATTTATTAATGTTTATGATTTATTTAATTTTGATAAGGAATTATTAGAAAAAAGTAGATATCAGGTATTTGGAGAAATTGTTACTGATAATGTTTATGATTCTTTAGAATTAGATGGTAAAAAATATTTAGCTATTGAATATTTACCTGGTCAATTTGATCAAAGAGCTTCATCAGCTATTGATTGTGTTAAATTAATTGATCCTAATGCTGATATTAATATTCGTTCAGGTAAAATATATATTCTAGATGACGATACTACTCTTAGTGATTTAGAGCGTGTTAAAAAGTATTGTATTAATAAAGTAGAAGCAAGAGAAAAGGATTTATCAATGCTTACTGATATGGAAAAGGCTGAAATTAAGCCTGTTGAAGTATTAAAGGGCTTTATTAATATGAAGGATGAAGAATTATTAGATTATTGTAAGACTATGGGTCTTGCGATGAACAAGGATGATTTAAAGTGTGTAGTAGAATACTTTAAAAATGAAGGAAGAGATCCTTGGGAAACAGAATTAAGAATTCTTGATACCTATTGGTCAGACCATTGTAGACATACTACATTTAATACTGTTTTAACAGATATTACTATTGATGAATCATTTATTAAAGATGAATTAGAGGATTCTTTGGATTTATATAAAAAGATTCGTAAGGATTTAAATAGAGAAAATAAGAAGCTATGTTTAATGGATTTAGCTTGTATCGGAGCTAGATATTTACGTAAAATTGGTAAGCTTGATGATTTAGAGGAATCTAGTGAAAATAATGCTTGTTCAATATTTGTTACTATTGATGTAGATGGTAAACCTGAAAAATGGTTATTACAATTTAAAAATGAAACACATAACCATCCAACAGAAATTGAACCATTCGGTGGAGCTTCAACCTGCTTAGGTGGAGCTATTAGAGATCCACTTTCAGGCCGTGCTTATGTTTATCAAGCAATGCGTGTTACTGGTGCTGGAAATATTTATTTAGATGTTAAGGATACTTTAGTTGGAAAATTACCTCAAAGAATTATTTCTACTAAGGCTGCTCATGGATATTCTTCTTATGGTAATCAAATTGGACTAGCTACTACTCATGTAAGAGAAATATATCATGATAATTATGTTGCTAAACGTTTAGAGGTTGGTGCTGTTGTTGGTGCTGTTGCCGCTAATGTTATTAGAAGAGAAGATCCAACTCCTAATGATGTAATTCTATTATTAGGTGGTAGAACCGGAAGAGATGGAATTGGAGGTGCTACTGGTTCTTCTAAAGAACATACTACTAAATCTATTGAGGTTTGTTCAAGTGAGGTTCAAAAGGGAAATGCACCAGAAGAAAGAAAGATTTCTCATTTATTCCGTAGACCTGAGGTTACTAAGCTAATTAAAAAGTCTAATGACTTTGGTGCTGGTGGTGTTAGTGTTGCTATTGGTGAGCTTGCAGATGGACTTGATATTAATCTTGATAATGTACCTACTAAATATTCAGGATTAAATGCTACTGAGCTTGCAATTAGTGAATCTCAAGAAAGAATGGCAGTTGTTATTGATCCTAATGATGTAGATGAATTTATTAAATATTGTCATGAAGAAAATATTGAGGTTACTAAGGTTGCAGTTGTAACAAAAGAGCCTAGACTTGTAATGCATTATAAGGGAAGAACTATTGTTAATATTCATAGAAGCTTTATTGATTCTGCTGGTGCTCTACATTTTGCAAAGGCTAAAATTGGTGAAGTGGAAAATAAAAATCCATTTATTAAGCCTGATAGAGAATTACATGATAGAGTGCTATCTACATTAAGTGATAATAATGTTGTTAGTCAAAAGGGTTTAATTGAGATGTTTGACTCAACAATTGGTCTATCTACTGTATTAATGCCATTTGGTGGTAAATATCAAAGAAGTGAAACTCAAGTTTCTGTACAAAAGCTTCCAGTATTAAATGGTTATACTAATACTGCAAGTATTATGGCTTATGGTTATAATCCATTTATCGCAAGCTGGAGCCCATTCCATGGTGCTGAATATGCAGTAATTGAGGCTTGTAGTAAGGTTGTTGCTGCAGGAGCTAGATATGATAAAATGAGATTTAGCTACCAGGAATATTTTGAGCGTATGAATAGTGAAAAATCTTGGGGCAAGCCTTTAGCAGCATTACTTGGTGCTTTAAAGATGCAAGTAGAATTAGGTTTACCATCAATTGGTGGTAAGGATTCTATGAGTGGAACCTTCCAAGATATTTCAGTACCTCCAATGCTTATGGCATTTGGTATTACTACTGTTAATGTAAATAATGTTATTTCAACTGATTTTAAAAATGCTTCATCTAAGCTTTATTTAGTTAAGCATCATGAAAATGCTAATTATACACCAAATACTGAAGAACTAAAGAAAAACTTTGATTTTGTTTCAACAAATATTGAAAATAAAAATATTATTAGTGCTTATGCTTTAAGCTTTGGTGGTGTTATTGAGGCTTTAGCTAAGATGGCATTTGGTAATAAGATTAGCTTTGATATTAATTATGAAGAAAAGCTACTTGATGCTTATAATTATGGTTCTATTTTAGTAGAATCAAATACTACTTTAGATTATGAAAATGCTATTTATTTAGGTGAAACTATTAATTCTTCAGTTGCAAAAATTAATGGAATAGAATTTAGCTTAGATGAATTATATAAGGCTAATACTGAGCATTTTAATGAAATTTATAAGGATAAGGGTAATAATACTTGTACATTAATGGATATTAAACCATTTAAGAAGGAAATTATTCCATTAAAGAATAAGACTGAGGTAATTGCTTATTTCCCAGTATTCCCAGGTACTAACTGTGATTATGATACTGAAAAGCAATTTAAGCGTAATGGTGCTACAATTAGAAGTACTGTATTTAAAAACTTAACAAGCAAGGATATTTTTGATTCAATTAAAGAAATGGCTAAAAATATTGATGAATGTGATATTTTAGTATTATCAGGAGGCTTCAGTGCTGGTGATGAACCAGATGGAAGTGGTAAATTTATTGCGAATGTTTTAAATCAAGAAAGTGTTAAGGAAGCAATTCATAGATTAATTGATCGTAAGGGCTTGATTTTAGGTATTTGTAATGGCTTCCAGGCATTAGTAAAATCTGGATTATTACCATATGGAAGATTAGGAATGGTTAATGAAGCATCTCCTACATTATTTAGAAATGATATAAATCGTCATATCTCTCAAATAGTTACAACTAAGGTTATGACTAACGCATCTCCTTGGCTTTCATCATTTGAAACAGGAGAACTACATAGTATTGCGGTAAGTCATGGTGAAGGTAAATTTGTTGTTAGTGAGGAAATGGCTAAGAAGCTTAGAGATAATGGACAAATTGCCTTCTTATATTGTGACCCAGAGGGTAATCCTACTTGTGAGGCACCATATAATCCAAATGGCTCTAGCTATGCGATTGAGGGTATTATTTCAGAGGATGGATTAATCTTAGGTAAGATGGGACATTCAGAAAGATATGAAGAAAATAATTTTAAAAATATTTATGGTGATAAGGACCAAAATATCTTTAGAAATGCTGTAAAATATTTTAAGAAGTAGAGATTAAAAATGAAAATATTAGATAAATTTTATGAAGGAAAAGCAAAACAATTATATAGGACAGAGGATCCTAATTTAGTTGTTATGCATTATAAGGATGATACAACTGCTTATAATGGAATAAAAAAAGCTCAAATAGCTAATAAAGGTATTATTAATAATAAGATTTCAACTATTATTTATAAAAGACTTATGGCTTTAGGTATTCCTACTCATTATGTTGATACCTTAAATGAGCGTGATCAATTATGCAAGAGGGTTACAATATTCCCTCTTGAGGTAGTTGTTCGTAATATTATTGCAGGTTCAATGTCAAGAAGATTAGATATTCCTGAGGGTACTAAGCCAATTAATACAATTTATGAATTATGTTATAAAAATGATAATTTAGGTGACCCTCTTATTAATGATCATCACGCTGTTGCTGTAGGGGCAGCGACTTATGATGAGCTTAAGGTTATTTATGAATTAACTGATAGAATTAATAATGCTTTAAAGGATATTTTCCTTGAGGTTGGAGTTTTATTAGTTGATTTTAAGATTGAATTTGGTAAAACTAGTGATGGAGAAATAGTTCTTGCTGATGAAATATCTCCTGATACTGCAAGATTATGGGATGTTAACACTAATAGAAAGCTAGATAAGGATAGATTTAGACGTGATTTAGGTGATGTTATCGATGCTTATTTAGATATTTATAATCGTTTACAAACATTAAAATAAAAAAGGAAAGAATAGTATGATTTTTGATGAAGTTATAGATAAGGGATTACATGAGGAATGTGGTGTCTTTGGTGTATATGGAGTTGAGAATGCTGCTGAGGTTTCTTATTTTGGACTTCATTCCTTACAGCATAGAGGTCAAGAGGGCTGTGGAATTGTTGTTTCAAATGAGGGTAAGCTTAAACGTCATAAGGGAATAGGCTTAGTATCAGAGGTATTTAATGATTCTAATTTAAAGAATCTTACGGGAAATATGGCTATTGGACATGTTAGATATTCTACTGCAGGTGGTGGTGGAATTGAAAATGTGCAACCATTCCTATTTAATCACCATACTGGTAATTTTGCATTAGCTCATAATGGAAATTTAGTAAATTCTAATGAATTAAAGAGATATTTAGAGGGAAAGGGTAGTATTTTCCAATCTACATCTGATAGTGAGGTATTAGCTCATTTAATTCGTAAGGATACTGATAAATCTAAATTTGTTTATAATGTAATGGAGGCATTACAAATGATTGAGGGTGCTTTTGCATTCTTAATTATGCTTGATGATAGAATCTTTGCATGTCGTGATAAATATGGATTGAGACCATTATCTATTGGTAAAATTAATGGTGGTTATGTTGTTTCTAGTGAAACCTGTGCCTTTGAGGTAATTAATGCTCAATTTGTAAGAGATATATTGCCTGGTGAGGTTGTTGAAATCGGACCAGATGGAATAATAAGTAGAGATTATTCAAAATATAAAAGATATCATATGTGTGCTATGGAATATATTTATTTTTCTCGCCCTGATAGTGATATTGAAGGAAGAAATGTTCATGCTTTCCGTAAAGAAAGTGGTAGACTTTTATATAGAGAAAATCCAGTTGAGGCAGATATTGTAATTGGGGTACCTGATTCATCTTTAAGTGCTGCAATTGGTTATTCTGAGGAATCTGGTATTCCTTATGAAATGGGATTAATTAAGAATAAGTATGTAGGTAGAACCTTTATTCAGCCATCTCAAGGTATGAGAGAAAAGGGTGTTAGAATGAAGCTTTCTGCTGTATCTTCTATAGTAAAGGGAAAAAGAGTTGTTTTGATTGATGATTCTTTAGTTCGTGGTACAACCTGTAGAAGAATCGTTGCGTTATTAAAGGAAGTAGGAGCCTTAGAGGTTCATGTAAGAATTGCTTCCCCTCAAATTACTAATCCTTGTTTTTATGGAGTTGATATTTCAACCTATGATGAATTAATATCAGCTCATAAAAATGTTGATGAGGTTAGAGAATATATTGGTTCTGAATCATTATACTTCCTTTCTAAGGAAGCATTATTTGAAGCAGCTAAGAGAAATGATTTATGCTTAGCTTGCTTTACAGGAAATTACCCAACTGCATTATATCAA
Organism: Anaeroplasma sp.; assembly: GCA_045124155.1. GTDB lineage: Bacteria > Bacillota_I > Bacilli_A > Acholeplasmatales > Anaeroplasmataceae > Anaeroplasma. The sequence continues at coordinate 8,693 of JBGVLG010000205.1, read as the reverse complement.
TCAATTAAAGATGCAAATAAAGATGGAAAATTCTAGGAGGAAATTATGGGATCTAAGGCATATGGAGCTTCAGGTGTTGATCTTGAGGCAGGCTATGAAGCAGTAAGAAGATATAAGAAGCATGTTGCTTCTACAAATCGTGTTGGATGTGTATCTAACATCGGTTCATTCGGAGGAATGTTTGATTTATCAATTTTAAATTATAAAGAACCAATGCTTGTTTCTGGTACTGATGGTGTTGGTACTAAATTAAAATTAGCATTTGAAATGGATAAGCATGATACTATTGGTATTGATGCTGTAGCTATGTGTGTTAATGATGTATTAGCACAAGGTGCAGAGCCATTATTTTTCTTAGATTATGTAGCTACTGGTCATGCTGAACCAGTTAAGCTTGAACAAATCGTTAAGGGTGTTGCAGAGGGCTGTATTCAAGCTGGCTGTGCCTTAATTGGTGGTGAAACAGCTGAAATGCCTGGTATGTATACTGATGGAGAATATGATATTGCAGGATATACTACTGGTGTTGTTGAAAAATCTAAGGTTATTGATGGATCTAAGGTAAAAGTTGGCGATATCCTTGTTGGTATTCAATCAAGTGGTGTTCATTCTAATGGATTTAGCTTAGTTCGTAAGATTATTAATGATAATAATATTGATTTACATTCCTATAGTGAGGAATTGAATGGTGTAGTTGGAGAGGTTTTATTAACTCCTACTCGCATTTATTGTAAGCAAGTATTAGATGTAATTCATAATATAGATGTTCATGGAGTTGCTCATATTACTGGTGGTGGCTTTGATGAAAATATTCCAAGAATTTTGCGTGATGGAATGGGTCTTGATATTATTGAGGGTTCTTGGCCAATTTTACCTGTATTTAAGTTCTTAGAAAAATATGGTAAGGTTAATCATAGAGAAATGTTTAATATTTATAATATGGGTATTGGTATGGTTTTAGCCTTAGATAATGAAGAGGATGCTAAAAAGGCTATTGATATTTTAGCAAGTCATGGCGATAAAGCATATGTTATTGGTAAAATTACTGATTCTGGAAAGGTAGATATTCATTTCTAATGAAAAATATAGCTATTTTTGCCAGTGGAAGTGGTACTAATTTTGAGGCATTAATTGAAAATTGTGAGAATGGTAATATTAATGCTAAAGTAGTATTAATGGTATGTGATAAGAAAAAAGCTTATGTAGTAGAGCGTGCTAAGAATCATAATGTTGAGGCATTAGTGTTTAATCCTAAGGACTATGCTTCTAAAAATGATTATGAGGCTATGATTGTAAAAAGATTAAAGGAGCTTAATGTTGATTTAATCTGTCTTGCAGGATATATGCGTATTTGTGGAGAGGTTCTACTTGATAGCTATTTAGGAAAAATAATAAATATTCATCCAGCTTTATTACCATCCTTTAAGGGAGCGCATGGTATATTAGATGCTTATAATTATGGTGTAAAGGTTTTTGGAGTTACTATTCATTATGTTGATAGTGGAATGGATAGTGGTAAAATCATTGCTCAAAGAAGCTTTGATTATGTAGAGGGTGAAACTTTAGATGAGGTTGAGAGACGTATTCATCAAATTGAACATGTCTTATACCCTGAGGTAGTAAAAAAATTGTGTGAGGAGAAGTAAAAATGAGAAGAGCTTTAGTCAGTGTTACAGATAAAACTGGTGTAGTAGAATTTTGTAAGGGTCTAATTGAATGTGGATTTGAAATTATTTCTACTGGTGGTACTAAGAAGGTTTTAGATGATAATGGTGTTAAAACTATAGGTATTAGTGAGGCTACAGGATTTCCTGAGATATTAGATGGTAGAGTAAAAACTTTACATCCAAATGTTCATGGAGGTTTACTTGCAGTAAGAGAAAGTGAGTCACATCAAAAGGAATTAAATGATAATCATATTGAATATATCGATTTAGTATGTGTTAATTTATATGCTTTTAAAAAGACAATTGAAAAGGGCTGTAGCTTTAGTGAAGCAATAGAAAATATTGATATTGGTGGACCTTCTATGCTTAGAAGTGCTGCAAAGAATCATAAATATGTTACTGTAGTATCTGATATAAATGATTATGAAACTGTATTAAATGAAATTAAAGAAAATGGAGATACAACCTATGAAACGAGATTGAAGCTTGCTGCAAAGGTTTATACTTTAACTGCAGAATATGATACTATGATTGCTACATATATGAGAGAAAAAGCAGAACTTCCTGAAAAGTTATTTATTGAGGCTGATTTAAAGCAAAATCTTAGATATGGTGAAAATCCTCATCAATCTGCAAAATTTTATAAATTTAGTGAAAATGTTCCTTATTCCTTAGCTTCAGCTAAACAATTACAGGGTAAGGAATTATCATATAATAATATTCAAGATGCTAATGCAGCATTAAATATTGTTCGTGAATTTGGCGATGTACCTTTTGCGGTAGGATTAAAGCATATGAATCCATGTGGTGCTGCAATTGGTAAGGATTTAAAGGAAGCTTGGTTAAAGGCTTATGAATCTGATCCAGTATCAATTTATGGTGGTATTGTCGCTACAAATCAAATTATTGATAAGGAAGCAGCGGATTTAATTAAATTTGACCACGGTCAAAAGGATAAGTCTATTTTCCTTGAATTAATTTTAGCTCCAGGATTTACTGAGGAAGCTCTAAAGGCATTTAGTAAGCGTCCTAATTTAAGAGTAATTCAATTTGAAATGGGTGAATATTCTAATCAAAAACAATATGTTTCTGTTAATGGTGGTTTACTTGTACAGGAGCAGGATACAAGCTGTGTTACAGTAACAGAAGAAATGACTATTACTAATTGTAAGCCAACAGAGGCTCAATTATCTGATATGAATTTTGGTTGGAAAATTGTTAAGCATGTTAAATCTAACGCTATTGTTGTAGTTAAGGATGGAGTAACTTGTGGTGTTGGTGCTGGTCAAATGAATCGTGTTGGTGCTGCAAAGATAGCGATTGAAGAGGCACATAGTCGTGGTGTATTTGAGGGAATGACTCTTGCATCTGATGCTTTCTTCCCATTCAGTGACACATTAGAGTATGCATCTTTAAATGGTGTTGTTGCAGTAGTTCAGCCTGGTGGTTCTAAGCATGATCAGGATTCAATTGATTTAGCAAATGAAAAGGGTATTCCTATGACATTCACAGGAATGCGTCATTTCAAGCATTAATTAAAGGAGAGATTATTTATGGCTAAGGTATTAGTAGTTGGTGGTGGCGGTAGAGAACATGCAATTGTTCATGCCTTATCTAAATCAGCTAAGGTAGATGAAATATATGCAATTCCTGGTAATGCTGGTATTGCAAAGCTTGCAATGTGTGTAAATATTAAGGATAATGACGTAGAGGGAATTGTAGATTTTGCTAAGGCAGAGGCAGTTGATTTAGTTGTTGTTGGACCTGAGGCAACTTTAGCTTTAGGAATTATTGATGAGCTTACAAAAGCAGGAATTAAGGCTTTTGGACCTACAAAATCTGCAGCTATGATTGAAGCTTCAAAGAATTTTGCTAAGGAGCTTATGCTTAAATATGATATTCCTACTGCGAGATTTGAAGTATTTAATGATTATAAGGAAGCATTAGAATATGTTAAAATTTCACCATTTCCTACTGTTATTAAGTATGATGGTCTTGCTCAAGGTAAGGGTGTTGTAATAGCTAATAATCTTAAAGAGGCTGATGAGACTCTTAAGGATATGCTACTTGATGATAAATTTGGTCATGGTAAGGTTGTTATTGAAGAATATTTAGAGGGACCCGAATTTTCATTAATGTGCTTTGTTGATGGAGTTAATGTTTATCCACTTGAAATGGCTCAAGATCATAAAAGAGCCTATGATAATGATTTAGGACCTAATACAGGTGGTATGGGTGCTTATTCTCCATTACCATTTATCACTGAAGAGGATAGCAAATATGCAATGGAAAAAATAATGATTCCAACTGCTAAGGCTATGGTTAATGAGGGAGTACCATTTAAGGGTGTTCTTTATGGTGGCTTAATGAAAACTAAAAAGGGAATTAAGGTTATTGAATTTAATTGCCGTTTTGGTGATCCTGAAACTGAAGTTGTACTTCCAAGACTAACTAGTGATATTTATGATGCTTTTATGGCCATAGTAGATGGAAATAAGCCTGTACTTTCTTGGGAAAAATGTTATACTATAGGCATAGTACTTGCTTCTAAGGGATATCCTGGAAGCTATCAAAAGGGATATGTAATAAATAATGCTGATAATGAAAATATTTATCATATGGGTACAAAGATTGATGAAAATGGAAATCTTGTAACTAATGGTGGTAGAGTATTATTTGCTGTAGGTAAGGGTGATACTTTAGAAGAAGCAAATAAGAATGCTATTTCTATTGTTAATGAAATAGAATGTGAGAATTTATTCCATAGAACTGATATTGGTGCTAAGGCTTATAGGAAATAGGTGATATTAGTGGGAATTATTATTAGTGGCAAGGATATTGCTAAAGAAAAAAAGGAAGCCTTAAAAATTAAGGTTTCTGAATACATTAATAAATATGGTAGAGCTCCTCACTTGACTGTAATTTTAATTGGGGAGAATCCTGGTTCGGTTTCTTATGTAAAGGGTAAATCAAAGGGTTGTTTAGAGGTTGGCATTAAAAATACAACCTTGACCTATCCTACAACAATTAAAGAAGAAGAATTATTAAATGTAATTAGAGAATTAAATAATAATAATGAGGTTGATGGAATATTAGTTCAGCTTCCACTTCCTTCTCATATTAATTCAAGTCATGTCATTAATACAATTTCTCCTAATAAGGATGTAGATGGTTTTCATCCTAAAAATGTAGCTAGTCTATATTTAAAGGAATCTGGAATCTTACCTTGTACTCCAAAGGGTATTATTGAGGTACTTGAAAGTGCCGGTATTGAAATTGAAGGAAAAAGAGCTTGTGTAATAGGTAGAAGTAATATTGTTGGTTTACCTGTAAGTAAGCTTTTATTAGATAAAAACGCAACAGTTACTATTGCTCATAGTAAAACTAAAAATCTAAAGGAAATTACAAGTACTGCAGATATTTTAATTGCTGCAGTAGGAAAGCCATTATTTGTTAAAGAGGATATGGTAAAAAATGGTGCTGTTGTTATTGATGTTGGGGTTAATAGAAACCCAGAAACAGGAAAGCTTTGCGGAGATGTTGATTTTGAGAATGTTAAGGATAAAACATCTTATATTACAAAGGTTCCTGGAGGTATTGGTCCGATGACTATAACCTGTTTATTAGAAAATACAGTTGAATGCTATTTAAAGCATATGGAGGAATAAAATGATAGAACGTTATAGTAGAAAAGTAATGCGCGATATTTGGACTGAGGAAAGTAAGTTTAATGCCTATTTAAAGGTTGAAATATCAAATGCTAAGGCTTGGGCTAGTCTAGGTGTAGTACCTTATGAGGATTTACCTAAGCTTGATAAGGCAACATTCACTGTAAGTAGAATTAAAGAAATTGAAGAGGTTACTAAGCATGATGTTGTAGCATTTACTCGTGCTGTTGGTGAATCCTTAGGTGATGAAAAGAAATGGATTCACTATGGATTAACCTCTACTGATGTTGTAGATACTGCAAATGGTTATTTACTAAAACAAGCAAATAATATTTTACGTAAGGATATTCTAGCTATTATGGAGGTATTAAAGAAGCGTGCTTTGGAATTTAAAAACACTCCATGTATTGGTAGAACCCATGGTATGCATGCAGATATTACTTCATTTGGTCTTAAATGGGCTTTATGGTATGAGGATATGGTAAGATGCCTTGAAAGATTTAATTATGCTTGTAGTGAAGTTGAAACAGGAAAGCTATCAGGAGCTGTTGGTAATTTTGCTAATATTCCTCCTCGAATTGAAGAATTTGTTTGTAAGGATTTAGGAATTAATTATGCAAAAATATCTACTCAGGTATTACAAAGAGATCGTCATGCTCATTATATGGCATGCTTAGCATTAATTGCATCTGAGCTTGAAAAAATGGCACTTGAGGTTCGTAATTTATCTCGTCAAGAGGTAAAAGAAACAGAAGAAGCCTTCTCAAAAGGTCAAAAGGGTTCTTCAGCAATGCCACATAAGAGAAATCCTATTTCAAGTGAAAACATTTGTGGCTGTGCTAGAGTTATTAGAGGATATATGGATACCTTCTATCAAAATATTGCCCTATGGCATGAAAGAGATATTTCTCATTCAGCAACAGAGCGTATTATTTTACCAGACGCAACAGAATTATTAGATTATATGCTAAATAGATTTAAAGGAATCTTAGAAAATTTAACTGTATTCCCTGAAAAGATGATAGAGGATATTTGGTTAACTAAGGGTGTAATATTTGCACAAAGAGTATTATATAAGCTAATTGAAAAGGGCTTTGTTCGTGAGAAGGCTTATGATACAGTACAACCAATCGCAATGAAGGCATTAAATGAGAAGAAAAGCTATCAGGAATTATTACATTTAGATCCTGTTGTTTCTAATACATTAACTAGTGAAGAAATTGATTCTTGCTTTACATTAGAATATTATATGGAAAATGTAGATTATATCTATAAAAGAATTGGTTTATTGGAGGACTAATTATGAATAATGAAAGAATATTAGTTCTTGATTTTGGTGGACAATATAATCAGCTTATTGCTCGCCGAGTTAGAGAATGTAATGTATATTGTGAGGTTCATCCTTACAATATGCCAATTGAAAAAATTAAAGAATATAATCCAAAGGGTATCATTTTTACTGGAGGACCTAATAGTGTTTATGGAGAAGATTCCCCACTTTGTGATAAAGAAATATTTAATTTAGGTTATCCTATTTTAGGTATTTGTTATGGATCACAGCTAATGGCTCATTTATTAGGTGGTGAGGTACTTCACGCACCTGTATCTGAATATGGAAAAACATTAGTTAATGTTACTAATTCTTCTAAGCTATTTAATAATGTAAAAAAAGAAACTACAGTATGGATGAGTCATACAGATTATATTGCAAAATTACCAAAAGGCTTTACAATTACTGCTCATACTCCAGTATGTCCTGTTGCCGCAATGGAAAATGAAGATTCTAAATTATATGCTGTTCAATTTCATCCAGAGGTAATGCATACAGAAGAGGGTATGAAGATGCTTTCTAATTTCGTATATGATATATGTGGTTGTAAGGGCGATTGGAAAATGGCTGATTTTGCAAAGCGTACAATTGAAGAAATTAAAGCAAAGGTTGGTAATGGTAAGGTATTATGTGCTCTATCTGGAGGAGTAGATAGTAGTGTAGCTGCTGTATTATTATCTAAGGCTGTTGGTGAGCAATTAACCTGTGTTTTCGTTGATCATGGTCTATTACGTAAAAATGAAGGCGATGAGGTTGAGGCTGTATTTGGACCTAATGGACCATATAAGCTTAATTTCATTAGAGTAAATGCTCAGGAAAGATTCTATTCTAAGCTTAAGGGTGTAACAGAACCAGAACGTAAACGTAAGATTATTGGTGAAGAATTCATTCGTGTTTTTGAGGATGAAGCTAAAAAGATTGGTGAGGTTGATTTCTTAGTTCAAGGTACAATCTATCCAGATGTCATTGAATCTGGTTTAGGTAAATCAGCTACAATTAAATCTCATCATAATGTAGGTGGTTTACCTTCAGTAGTTAAATTTAAAGAAATTATTGAACCATTAAGATTATTATTTAAGGATGAGGTTCGAAAGGTAGGATTAGAATTAGGAATTCCTGATTATTTAGTTTATCGTCAACCATTCCCAGGTCCAGGTCTTGGAATTAGAATTATTGGTGAAGTAACTGCTGAAAAGGTTAAAATTGTTCAAGAAGCAGATTATATTTATCGTGAAGAAATTCATAAAGCAGGAGTAGATAAATCTTGTAATTTAGGTCAATATTTTGCTGCATTAACTAATATGCAATCAGTAGGTGTTATGGGTGATGAAAGAACCTATGATTACGCAATTGCACTTCGTGCAGTACAGACCTCAGATTTTATGACTGCTGATTGGGCTCGTATTCCATATGATGTATTAGATATTATATCAAGAAGAATTGTTAATGAGGTAAAGGGCGTTAATAGAGTTCTCCTAGATTGTACTTCTAAACCCCCTGCAACAATTGAATTTGAATAGTCGGAGCTAAGCCGCAAAGCCCGTAAACACTAGGGTTTGGCGGCTTTTTCTCTTTATCATTGCATTACGATTGCATTTTTCTATTTAACCTCTTTGTGATAAGCTGCGGTGTGCTGATTGCTTGTATAATCTGCAATGCTGTGTGAAGCGGGTGTATAGGTAAGTACGCCCGTTAATTTATTGGCAACTTCAAGATTGCTGTTCGGGTATAAATGCCCGTATGTTCCTAAAGTAGTCTGTATCTTCTCATGCCCTAAACGCTCTTTAATCAAAAGCGGGTTTTCGCCCATGCTGATTAGTAGCGAAGCATGGGAATGTCTTAACGCATGAATTTTGATACGGTGTACGCCTGCAAGCCCGGCAAGTTTTGAACTGGCTCTAAAAAAGTGGACAGTTTAGAAAAAGAGCCCACATAATCCCACGTTGGAGAAATCTAATGTGGGATTTTTATGATATTATAGTACTGTAGGTGGTGCTTAAAATGTCAAATAAATTATTTACTGAGCAA
>JBGVLG010000204.1:0-2649 GCA_045124155.1 Anaeroplasma sp. | reverse complement strand
TTTTATTTCATTCCATTCATTTTGTTCTTCACAAAATATATACCAAGGATGAATTATTGGTTTACCTATGACTATATCTATAAATTGAAACTTTTTCATTTTTTCCTCCTTATTTTTATTTCAATTTTCTTTATCTTTTGTTTAATATATTATACTATTTTAATCATTGAATTGTTACACTTATTTAAAATTTTATTTAACATATTATTCCTTCTTTTACAGCTAAATCTTTACAGTAATTTTGGAAATGAGTGAAGTTCTTTGATATTTGACTTCTTTTACAACTTACATATTTTTCAATTTCTCTGTTAGGCATATTCATCATACTGTATTTAACTGTATCGTATTTACGTGGATATGCATATTTATATCTATCTAAACATTCTTTAAGAAAATCGCTTACAACACTCTCCATAACTTCTTCTTCGATATTTGTATCATCTGCAACTGTATCTTTAACAGTTAGTTTATCTTCATTAGGTAATAAATCATCTAATGAATTTACAATTGCAGTTCTTTTTTGTACTACACGATATACAGTATTTAAATCATTTCCAATTATAGTCTGTAAATAAGTGCTAAACTTATAATTCTTGTTAATATCAAATGTTTTTAATGCTTTTAATAAAGATATACTCGCAATCTGCATCAAATCATCTTTTGAATTTATTACAGTTTTATTATATTTACTTATTATGCTATACATTAAATTTTTATATATATTAAAAATTTCTTCAAACGCTTCTTGACTTCCTTGTCTATACATCATTATTAATTTATTTATATCTCTCATATCATTACCTCCTATTTTAATCATTTATTTCAACTTCGTATCTATACATAGCATCATATAACTCAATTGGAATTATTTTTTTATATTTATCTGCAATATCTTTAATATAATTTTCTTTAAATTTTTTATATACATTAAATGCTTCTTCTGATGTATCATATCTACCTAAATAAATTCTTTTCTTTTTGTTATTTTTATCTAATATACTATAATCAGCTCTAAATTTACTGTTTTCTTTATCCCAACACACGCCTATTGGATATTTTCCTCTACTTGCATCACATTTAATAAATAATGTATTAATTCTTTCAGGCACTAATATACAATTTTCAGGAGAATATATTTTATTTCCTTTAAAAAGAATATCTTTATCCAAATGCATTTTTTCTCCATTACACTCATAATAATGTTTATAAAACCATTTACAAAAATTTTGAAAATTAAGCCACTCTTCACATACATAACAATCAATATAAGTAGGACGTTTATTTAACATATATGGGTCATAACAACGTTGTAACATTCCTTGCCAAACTTTATATGCTTCAGTTCTTTTACCATTTATACTTACTTTATATTTTCCTTCACCTATATATCCTACACCGTATACGCTTGGATAATAAGGATTTTTAACATCACCTTTTTCAAAATGTTGATACGTCGTATGAATTTTAGCTTTATGTTTATCTTGAAATTCCACTATTATATCTTTATATCCATTATATTTAATTATTTTCATCTCGCATCCACCGAGAGATTCTTTATTTTTTCTTGTTTCACCTAATCTTTCATTCTTTTGTTCTTGTCTTAAACCCATTTTAATTCACCCTTTCTATTTTATTTATTTTTAATATTTTGTCATTGGTTATATGTAAACTCCACTAGGTGCATCTCTGTTCTCGACTTGGAGAACTACTTAAACTTGAAGATTAATATTTAAGCTACATACTCACCTAGTGGAAATCTCTGTTCTCGACTTGGAGAACTACTTAAAATTTTCGCTTAAATATTTATTTAATCTTCTTATATTATATATATATATGTTTTAATCATTAATTTGTGAACCTATTTTTTAAATTTTTTAATTATAATTTTCAAATATTCTATTAATAGATATATCAAAATATTTCTCATCTAATTCTATACCTATAAATTTTCTATTAGTATTTGCACAAGCTACACCAGTAGAACCACTTCCCATAGTGAAATCTAATACTAATTCTCCTTCATTTGTATATGTTTTAATTAAATATTCCATTAAATTAACTGGCTTTTGCGTAGGGTGAAAATGATTTCTTCTTGATGCGTTACTAAATTCAATTAAATGTTTTGGATATTTTTCATCACCTTTTTTATTTGTGCCATGTTTAAAACCTTGTTTAAAATTTTGATATAAATCACTTTTTTGTTTAGTTGGTTTTTCCATACTTCTATCTTTATAGCCACTCTCCATTATAGGATAATAATTGACTTTCTCACCTTTACACGTAAAAACTAATATATCTTCTGTAGTTTTTAAAGGCTGATATTTTGCATTGAGTGCATTTCCTGCGTTTTTCTTATGCCATACCCAAGAATGTTTATAATTTTTAATATTACTACTTACAAGGGTGCTAGTAAAAGGTTGAGTACCAAATAATACTATTGCTCCATTAGGTTTAATCAACTTGTTTAATCTCTCCCACATATCTGCAAAAGGAATAACTGTATCCCACTTACAAGCTGTTGTTCCTGATTTCAACCATATGGTGGGTCTGTTAGTATGCAATCTACTTGTATTCCTTGTTCTATTAAATAATCCATTACTTCTAAACAATCTCCTTGGAATAAAGCACAATCAGAATCACCATATGAAT
>JBGVLG010000203.1:0-11471 GCA_045124155.1 Anaeroplasma sp. | reverse complement strand
CACCTGTTCCCATCCCGAACACAGAAGTTAAGCACTTTTACGCCGATGGTAGTACTTTAAATAGTGCGAGAGTAGGAAGTTGCCAGGCTTTCTCTTTGAATTTGATAATTATCTCTTAGCAGTAAGAGGTTATTTTCATTTTTGCCTGCTTAGCTCAGTCGGTTAGAGCACTTGACTGTTAATCAAGGTGTCGTAAGTTCGAGTCTTACAGCGGGCGCCATTTTTATGTTATGCTTATGCATAACCAAGGTTGAGCTTGCGATAGCTCATTTATATAGATGGCCCGTTGGTGAAACGGTTAACACACATGCCTTTCACGCATGCACTTATGGGTTCGAACCCCGTACGGGTCACCATCTAAATAATTTTAGTTCAAGATTATACTTGGACTTTTTTTTTATTTTATTATGGCTCTTTCCAAACTGAGGTAGTTTGGTGCTACCTACCTTAGATTTTAAAGAGGCAAAGGATATTAAAACCAATATCTAATTTATAATATTCCTTAAATAAATTATTATTTTTATATAATTATTATTCTTATAAATAATTTCTCAATTGCTAAGAAAGTGAATAAAGAAATTATTACTATAATATAATAAAAAAGAGTTATATTTATTATTATAATTTAATTAATATGATAATATATCTTGACTGTCATTTCTAAAAAATATACTATATTTGTGGGTGATAAAATGTTGTATGATGATGTTTTGGGTTTGATTGGTAATACTCCAATAGTAAAATTATCTAATATTAATTCAAATTCAGGTTCTAATTTATTCGCAAAAATTGAAAAAAACAATTTATCAGGTTCAATAAAGGATCGTGCTTGTTATGAAATGATTATATCATTGATAAAAGAAAATAAAATTATCAATGGAAGCACAATTATTGAGCCCACTTCTGGAAATACAGGAATTGGCCTTGCATGCTTATGTAATTATTTTTCATTAAAATGTATTATTGTTATGCCTGAAGGAATGTCACTTGAAAGAAGAAAATTAATTCAAGATTATAATGCTGAATTAGTTTTAGTCTCAGGTGGTATGAAGGAATGTAAATTAAAAGCAGAGGAATTAAAAAATACAATTCCTAATAGTATAATTCTTAATCAATTTGATAATGAAAATAATTACAAATCACATTATTTGTATACTGCAAAAGAGATATTTACCGATTTGCCAGATGTTGATATTATTATATGTGGTATTGGAACTGGTGGTACTATTACAGGTATTGGAAAATATATAAAAGATAATAATTTAAATACTAAAATAATAGGTGTTGAGCCTGAAGCATCACCACTTATTTCATTAAACAAGTCTGGAGTTCATAAAATACAAGGAATAGGAGCTAATTTTATTCCAAGTATCTTAGATAGAAATGTAATTGATGAAATTGTTTTAGTTTCAGATGAAGAGGCAATAACTTCGGCTAGAGAATTAGTAAAAATAGAAGGATTATTTGTTGGAATTTCTTCTGGAGCAAACTATGCTTGTGCAAAAAAACTATTAACCAATGAGGAATTTAAAAATAAGAAAATCTTAATGATTTTTCCAGATTCAGGAGAACGATATTCATGGAAATAAAATCTGTATTCTTTAGTGATATTCCCAATATAGAAAAAATTCAAGAATTTGCTTCATTAATAAAAGATTTATTGTTTCCTAATTATTATCATGAAGTAAATAATATTGATTTATTAAAAAAAACTTGTCATTTTTATTTCAATAATTATATAAGTAATGATATAGAAAAAGAAGATTACTTTTTTAACATGTTAGACAATATTTATTCAATATTACTTTCAGATATACAGATGACTTATGATAGTGATCCAGCTTGTAATAGCGTAGAAGAAGCCCTTATTTCTTATCCAGGAGTATATGCGATAATCTATTATAGGATAGCACATATTTTATATTTATTAGATTTGAAGATAGAAGCGAGAATTATTTCTGAAAATGCTCATAGTAAAACAGGAATTGACATTCATCCTGGTGCTACAATAGATAATTATTTTTTTATTGATCATGGAACTGGAATAGTTATTGGAGAAACAACAGTTATTGGTCATCATGTTAAGATTTATCAAGGAGTAACTCTTGGTGCTCTTTCTCTTAGAAGAGGTCAACTCTTAAAGGGAGAAAAAAGACATCCAACAATTGGAAATTATGTAACTATTTATTCAGGAGCTTCCATTCTCGGAGGTGATACTGTAATAGGAAATAATACAATAATTGGTAGTAATGTATTTATAACAAAATCAATAGATGATAATAAAAAAGTAATTAATAAAGAAGTAGAAATTATACTAATTGACAAAGAAAATTTATAAAAATAAAAAACTAGGCTGTTGTTTTTATCATTAATTATGACGATTGCCTAGTTTTTATATTATTTCAAATCATATTTATTAAAATGTTTTTTAATAGCCTCAAAGGTCTCATCAGATAAATCATGTTCTATCTTGCATGCATCCTCTTCAGCAGTTTTTGCAGAAACTCCTAATCTTTTAAAAGTTTCAGTTAGAATAACATGACGCTCATATATTTTATTCGCAATAGCTTCGCCCTTTTCAGTAAAATGAATATGACTATTATTATCTATTATTATATATCCATCATTACATAGTTTTTTTAAAGCTATGGAAACTGATGGCTTAGAATAGCCTAAATGAGTAGCTACATCAATTGCGTGAACATCCTTTTGTATTTTTATTAGCATTAATATTGCTTCTAAATAATTTTCTCCAGATTCTAATAATGACATAATACACCTCGAAGTAAGTAATTATTCATATTATAATCTATTTTTATACTATTTTAAATATTATTTTTTTCTTTTTCTTTTATTTTTTTCTTTTTTCTTTCCAATTAACATTTTACTACCTAATTGATTGTTCATTGATCTATTTGTCAATTCATCATTAGGATTACATCTATTAATTTCATTCATTCTAATCACCTATTATTAGTTTGATATCCATAACATTTTTTATTCAATTTTATCAATTATATCTTTAAAATAAATAAAAATATGGTAAAATTAAAAAGATGTATTGAGAGGTAATTTTATGAAATTAAGTGATTTTCTATTTAAATATGATTCTAATAATTTATTAATGGATTTCTTAAATAAAGCTTTAGAAAATCCAAGTATTTATGTAGATATATTGAAAGAAGATGATAAATATATATTAACTCCTACTCAGGTATTTTTAAATAGATTTAACATTCAAAAATCCATTTTAGAAATTGGCTTAGATTTTGATATTTTATATTCTGATTGTAGATGCTTACAATTTTATAAAACTAAAGAATGTATTCATATAGTAGCATTATATTCATTAGGAGTATGTGAAATAGATAGAAGCTATTATGAACAGGAATATCAAAAATACTTAGATAAAAAGTTATATACATGGCATAAGAATATATTAAATAACTTATCAGTTGGACTTAAAACTGTTAATCCTTATACAGGATTAATTCATTTAATCCCCTGTATAGAATATGAAAATAATCAATATAATTTATCACTAAAAATAGGCTATGATAAAGATTATGTTATTAAAGACATTTTAGAATTTATTCAAATGACTGAAAATAATATTGATTATTCTTATGGACAAAAACTAAGCTTTACTCATTCATTTGAATGTTTTGATAACATTAGTAAGGATTTTTATAGCTTTATTAGAAATATAGTTAATGAAGATACTACAAAAAGTGTAACTATTAGAAAATCTCATCTATTAAAAATATTAGAGCTATATAAAGATTCCTATATAGCATTTAAAGGAAAAGATGAAATAAAATCTACAATAAGAAATATTATTCCAATAAATGATTCAGAGCTTGTTTTGACTGATAAAGCTCTATCAATAGTAGCACCTGAAGGAGCATCATTATTTCTATGTGGTGTTAATCATTTTTATTTTATTGATGATGAAAACATTTATATGTATACTTATTCCTCAATAATGGAAAGTAAAATATATGATTATTTATATCAAGTAGATGGAAATCTATTAATTGAAATGGATAGTAGAAGCTTTATTACTAATGTATTACCAATAATAAAAAATTTAGTAAATATTGATACTAGTTTCTATGAAAAATATCCAATACCTAATATAAAAATTAATTCATATTTTTCCTATTCTGAAAATCAAATAAAACTGGTACCTAAAATTCAATGTAAGGAAATAGATAAAAATAGTCCCTATTTAAAGCAATTACTAGATGGATATTTTCATATTATTGAAGGCTATTTCTTTATTAAATCAAAAAACAAATCTTATGTTATAGATACATTAGATACTCAATATCGTTTCTTAACCTCTGATTTATCTCCAATAAAGGCTTTTGGCGAGGTATATTTTGATGAATCAATTAAAAATATAAAGCCTAAAAAGACTACAAAAACAAATATTAGTATATCCTATAATGTGGGATTATTAGATTTTAAGTTTGAAAATTCTGAATTATCATTAGAAGATATTCAAGCAATGCTTCAAGCTTATCATCAAAAAAAGAAATTTGTTAAGCTTAAAGATAATTCTATTTTAGAACTTGATAATGAAGAAATTAAAAAGATTGATAATTTCTTAGAGGATTTTAATATCAATATTAAAGATATTAATAAGCCAATAAGAAAACCATTAAATTATTTATTAAAGCTTATTAATGGTACAGATACAAATTTAAATATGGATAATGAAGTTATTAAGATGATACAAACTATCCAAAACTTTAAAAAGAGTAAATATGAACCTAATCTTCATTTCAAATCATTATTAAGACCATATCAATTAGAAGGTTTTAAATGGTTAAAAACCTTAGCTAGCTATGATTTTGGTGGTATTTTGGCTGATGATATGGGACTTGGAAAAACATTGGAGGTAATTAGCTTTATAGATTCAGATGAAAAAGAAGCTCCAAGCTTAATAGTATGCCCAATGTCATTAGTTTATAATTGGGAAAATGAATGTCGTAAGTGGCAATTAAATTGTCAAATTCATTTAATATTAGGTAATATTGAAGAAAGAGAAAACATTATAAACAATATTAATCCTAATAAAAAGGCATTATGTATAACCTCATATGATTCCTTAAGAAGAGATTCGAATTTATATAAAAATAAGTTTAGATTTGTTATTGCCGATGAAGCTCAATTTATTAAAAATCAATTTGCTCAAAAAAGTGAAGCAATTAAGAGTATTCAATCAGAAATAAATTTTGCTTTAACTGGTACCCCTATTGAAAATGGGCTTGCTGATTTATGGAGTATTTTTGATTTCCTAATGCCAGGCTATTTATCAAATTATTCTCATTTTAAATCACGTTATGAATCATTAATTATTCATGATGATAAGGAAACATTAGATATATTACAAAAAAGAGTTTCTCCATTTATTTTAAGAAGAACTAAAAAAGATGTATTATCTGATTTACCTGATAAGATTGAAGATTATTATTATTGTAAAATGGAATTAAAACAAAAAGAAATATATGATGGTTATGTTTTACAATTAAAAGAGGATATTAAAAATGGTGGCAATAATATATTGGCATTACTAACAAGGCTTCGTCAAATATGTATTACCCCAGAACTTATTTATCAAGATCATTTTGACAATACTAAGATTGATATGGCTCTTGAGTTAATTAAATCATCTATAGATAGCGGACATCGTATTTTAGTATTTTCTCAATTTTCACAATCTTTCCCTATTATTTCTAGAGAGCTTGAACAAATGGGTATAAAGCATTTTATTTTAGATGGTAGTACTAAAGCTAAGGTTAGACTTGAAATGGTAGAAGAATTTAATAATAATGTTGATAATAAAGTATTTTTAATTTCACTTAAGGCTGGTGGTACTGGATTAAATTTAATAGGTGCAGATATGGTTATACATCTTGATCCATGGTGGAATAGTAGTGCTGAAGCTCAAGCGACAGATAGAGCTTATAGAATAGGTCAAACAAAGAATGTAAATGTTGTTAAACTTATTTGCAAGGATACAATAGAAGAAAAAGTATTAATGCTTCAAAATATTAAGAAGGATTTAGCTGATAGTATTGTATCTTCTGATGAGGCTAAAATAAAACTTACAAAAAATGATATTTTAGACCTTTTAGAATAATAAATATTGACATTGTATTAAAAAAAATATATAATCTAATTAAGAATTATTCTTAATAAGAGGTAAGTATGATAAGAAGAAATACAAATCAAAAACAAATTGTATATGAAACAATTAATGCTAAGGGCCATATTACCTCAGAGGAATTAATTCTTGAGATTATGGGAAATCATAATGATATTTCTTTAGCTTCAATTTATAGAAATTTAAATATTTTATCTATAGATCAAAAAATAAAAAAAATTAAGCTTGGTGCTATAGAAGTATATGAAACAGTTAAAGAAAAGCATTATCATTATCAATGTAAAGAATGTAATATCATATTCGATATACCAGAAAATGATGTTCCTAATGATATAATTAGATTAAATAAAATATCAAATGAGAATGTTACTGATTGTGATATTGTGTTTTATGGAGTTTGCCATAATTGTTTAAAAAATAGAAAAGGAGATAAAGAAAATGAAGAAGTACGTATGTAAAGTTTGTGGTTATGTTTATGAAGGAGATAGTTTACCTGAGGATTATAGATGCCCTCAATGTAAGGCTCCTGCAAGTAAATTTGAAGAAATGACAGAAATGACTTGGGCATGTGAGCATGTTTTAGGTGTTGCTAGTGATGCACCTGAGGATATTAAAGAAGATTTAAGAGCTAACTTTAATGGTGAATGCTGTGAGGTTGGTATGTATTTAGCAATGGCTAGAGTAGCATTTAGAGAAGGATATCCTGAAGTTGGTATGTATTATGAAAAGGCAGCTTGGGAAGAAGCTGAACATGCAGCTAAGTTTGCTGAATTATTAGGTGAGGTTGTAACTCCATCTACAAAGAAAAATCTTGAACTTCGTGTTGCTGCTGAAAATGGTGCTACAGCTGGTAAGCTTGATTTAGCTACACGTGCTAAGAAATTAAATCTTGATGCAATTCATGATACTGTTCATGAAATGGGTAGAGATGAAGCTCGTCATGGTAGAGCATTCAAGGGTCTATTAGATAGATATTTTAAGTAAGATAGTATATAAGAAAGTATAATTTTCAAAAAATAAATTATACTTTTTTATTTTTATCACAAAATTATCCCATAATTTAATTCTATAATCTAATATGTATTTTTATAAAGGAAGTGCATAACATGAGAAAGATTATAGGATTATTAGGTGTAATGGCAAGTGGCTTAGCTTTAGTAGGATGTGGAAATAATTTAGATTCAATTGATAATACCTCTTCTAATAGCGGATTAATTAATCAAGGATCTTCTATTGAAGGAGATAATCAAATTCCTACAGGCACTACTAATGGAAATGTAGAATATAAGGTACCTAGTTTTGAAATAGATGAGACAAATGAAACCTCACCAGAAACAGATGTAACTAAAACAGTTGATGCAATATATGATTCTGTTGTTGCTATAACAGCAACCTCAGCATCTGCTATAGGTGCTGGAAGTGGTGTATTATTTGCAAGTGATTCCTCACTTGGTCTTAGCTATATAGTTACTTGCTTTCATGTTATAGATAATGCTAGTGTTTTTTCTGTGACATTATCAGATGGAAGTATTTATGATGCTAAACTTGTAGGTGGATATGAGGATTATGATATTGCAGTAATGTCAATAGAAGAAACAAATAATTTAACCTATGCTCCATTTTTTGATGATTCAGATAAATTGAAATTAGGAAGTGAGGTTGTATGTATTGGAAATCCATTAGGTACTCTTCCTGGTAGTGTTTCAACTGGTATTGTTTCATATATTAATAGAGAAATTAATGTAGATAATTATACAAAAAGAACATTAATTCAAACTGATGTTGCGATTAATTCAGGTAATTCAGGAGGAGGTTTATTTAATACAAAGGGTGCATTAATAGGAATAGTTAATGCTAAATATTCATCTACAGGAATAGAAGGCTTAGGCTTTGCAATTCCAATTAATCAAGTTAAAGAGGCTGTATTTGCTTTATTAGATACAGCTAAATATGATATTAATAATAAAAAATGGGAAACTGGATATATCTTAAATGATTATGAATTTGGCTTTACAATTTCAGAAGGCTATTATCATTCAGGATTCCAATCTAAAAAGGTATGCTATATAAGCTCATTATCTAATAATGAAACTGCAACAGGCGCAAATGAATTACAATATCAAGATATTATTTCATCAATCACAATTGATTTTAAGGATGAAAATAAAACTGATATTAATATTACAACTTTTTCAAGTAGCAGTGATTTATATTCATTCCTATATGCTTATCCATTATCATTAGGTGATGTGATAGAATTTGAAATTATTAGAAATAATAATTCAATGACAGTAGCTGTTCCAGTAATACAATATAGATACTATATTTAATATATTAGAGGCCATTTGGCCTCTTTTTTCTTGAAAAAATATTATTCTTTGATATAATCTATATAGTGTTTGAAAGAGGTGCTAATTATGGCAAATTATATTGATTTAGCTAATTTAATATTTAAGGATATAAATCTTACAATAGATGATTTAGAAAAAAAATATCCTAAAAGAGATTTACCTGAAGGGGCAATGGTTACAAGATTCGCTCCATCTCCAACAGGATTTTTACATACAGGAAGCTTATTTACATCACTTGTTTCAGCAAGATTTGCAAAACAAAGTGGAGGAGTATTTTATATAAGACTTGAGGATACTGATACTAAAAGAGAAATAGAAGGCTCAGGAGAATCATTAATTGAACAATTAAAGGTATTTGATGTAATTCCAGATGAGGGCTATATATCAGATTCATTAGAAATTGGTAATTATGGACCATATAAACAATCAAATCGTTCTTTAATATATAATACTGTTATTAAACATTTAATATCTATTGGAAGAGCTTATCCATGCTTTTGTACTCCAGAAGAATTAAATGAATTACGTAAAGAACAAGAAGCTAATAAGGAAATCCCAGGATATTACGGAAAATATGCAAAATATAGAGATTTTCCAGTAGATGAGGCAATTAAAAAAATAGAAAATGGAGATCCATATATTATTAGATTTAAATCAATGGGAGATCATAATAATAAAATATTCTTCCATGATGAAATTAAAGGAGATTTAGAATTAACTGAAAATGATCAGGATATCGTAATATTAAAAAGTGATGGATTACCAACTTATCATTTTGCTCATTTATGTGATGATCATTTTATGCGTACTACTCATATAACTCGTGGTGAGGAGTGGTTATCTAGTCTTCCTATTCATCTTGAATTATTTGATACATTAGGATTTGAAAGACCAAAATATGCTCATTTACCAGTTATTATGAAGGTTGAAAATGGTAATAGAAGAAAACTTTCAAAGAGAAAAGATTTAGAAGCTGCAGTTAGCTATTTCCTTGAGGAAGGTTATCCAAAATATGGATTTATTGAATACTTATTAACAATAGCTAATTCTAATTATGAAGCTTGGAGAAATGAAAACTTAGATAAGGATTATTATGATTTTAAATTATCTTTTGATAAGATGAGTTTAGATGGAGCTTTATTTGATTTAGCTAAGGTTCAAAATATCTCTAAAGAAAGAATTGCTTATAAAAAAGCTACAGTATTATCTGAAGAAGTCAAGGAATGGGCTAAAATCTATAATGTTGACTTTTATAATAGAATTATAGCAAATGAACCATTCTTTATTTCAATATTAAATATTGAAAGAGAAAAGGAGAAACCAAGAAAGGACTATGCTAAATATTCTGATATTTTTCCAATTATAAATTTCTTCTATGATGATATTTATAATGAAATTGATAAATCTCAATTAGAATGGAATCCATTAGTTAATAAAGAAGATATTAAAAATGTATTATTAGATTATGTTTCTAATATAAATATGTCTTTAAATGAAGAAGAATGGTTTGATTCTATGAAGGAATTATCAGTTCGTCATGGTTTTGCTGATAATGTAAAAGTTTGGAAGAAAAACAAAGAAGCTTATAAAGGCCATGTTGGAGATGTTACAGGTTTTTTAAGACTAGCTTTAGCAGGAAGAAATAATTGTCCTAATTTATATTTTGTAATACAAATTTTAGGTAAAGATAAGGTAATTTCAAGGGTGAATGAAACCTTAAAATATTTAAAATAAGACTTGATTTATAAATTTCGTTATGATATACTTATACACGCAGCAATATTGCGTGTATAAAATGGCCAGTTGGTGAAATGGTTAACACATCGCCCTCTCAAGGCGACATTCATGGGTTCGAACCCCATACTGGTCACCATATAAGACTACTAATCTTGATACAATTAAATGTGTCGAGATTTTTTCTTTTTTAAGGTGTTCAAGTCCCATCGTTACGCCTTTTATTTGCCCTGTGTGTGGGCTTTTTTTCTTTTTAATGCGCTGTTTTACAAACTGAAAATAATAAGCGAACACGTTTGAAGTTTTAACTTTTTAACGATTTACACATTAATGGTATAAATTAGACTTTCATGGTATAATTATATAAAGGAACGATGATTATTATGTGTTTATTCAAAAGAAAGAAAAATGAGCAAATGATGATATCACGAATTAATGAGATTATGGCTGATAGTGGTTATCAATTAGTCTTATACAAAAAGGATTATAAGCATTTTGGTAATTCTATCATTAAATTTGTTTGCTCTGGAAAAATGAATATTAAGATAATTACTGATAGATGCGAAATAATATTTGATAATAATACATATCCAATGTCATTGTTAGGTGATGTTACAAAGGTTCAAAGAGATACACTTATTCTTAAGTTTATTGAAATGATTTTTAATATAGTAAAATCAGATGATTGGAGACTTACAGGTCAAGAAGGATATTTATTGTTTGCTAGGTTAAAAGAAGTTATTCCTTTAGAACATATCAACTCATTAGATGATCCAGAAATGTTTCATGAACAATGCAGTTTTTGTTGGGAAAAAGTAGAAGAAAACAAAGATAAAAAACATTATTGCACTTTAGATAACTATCATTGGATATGCAATGAATGTTATAATGTGATTTTGAAAAAATGTTTAAATTCAACATAAAGGAGTAAATGAAATAACATATGATGAGTTTTTAGAAGGAATCAATAATCCTGATAAAATCAAGCAAATTGATATTTTTATATTGAAGGATGGAATGAAAAAGAGGACATTGAACAAATAAAAGTAGATATTACTAAGAATAAAGGAGACCACAAATTTTAACCACCCTACCATTTTATAATAATTTTGGTATCATTTAAGTATATTAAGGAGGTTAAACTATGCCAAGACAATATACTCAAAGGACGCCAGAAGAAAAATATGGTATTGTACAAGATTATTTCTCAA
>JBGVLG010000202.1:0-6545 GCA_045124155.1 Anaeroplasma sp. | reverse complement strand
TTTGGTTAATTTTGAGCGATCAACCATTTCAATTATATTCGATTGTGACTTTTTTCGCTATATTAAGCCATTTTTTTGGAATTACCATTTTATTATAAAATGGGAAAATTATAGATTTTGAAAAAAACATTAAAACTCAATCATAATGTTGTCATTGACTTTTGTGTTTAAGATGGATTATAATTTGATTTGGGAAAAAAGAGGGAGAGAAATTATGAGAAAATTAAAAAGAATTATAATTATGATTTGCACAACATTTTTCGTAGTGTTGTTATCTCAAGTTGGAACACATGCTGCAGGTAATGATTTTTTAACATATTCTGGTACACAAAGTGGAATCGATATGGGATTTGATACTATGAATGAGGCACGAAATAATTGTTATACATATGAATTACCTAATAGTAGTGGAGTAATTGCAAGCAATGCAACAATCACAAAAGCATATGATTTTCATATTTATAAGATCCACATTAATGATACAGGATATTATTCTTTTTATACAACGTCAAAAGAAGGCTTAACCTCAATAATGACAACTGAGAGAAACTTATGCGTTGAGAGATGGTTTACAAATACATTAACTATGCAATATAGTTATTCAGTATCTTCATATTCAAAAAACGAGACATTAATTTATGGTCAGGAGTATATAGATGGCATTTGGAGTTAGATTTAAAAAGAGTCTTTTATTTATATTAGCTATCTTGTCTTTTATATTTGTATTGACTTCTTGTAGCAATAAAAACTCATATAGCGGAGTTGAAAGAGATTTTATTGCTAAGCATTCTGATTTCTTTTGGAAAGAGGAAAATATAGAAAAAGAATTGTGCTTATATCAATACGAAGAATATTATTTTTATTATTACTCATTTGTCAAAAATGATACCGGTGAAGAATTCGAAAGAGTATCGATGTGGGAGTTATCTAAAAACATGAACGGCGTTAATATGTATAAAGAAAAAGCACATATATATTTAATGCCATATGATTTAAGTAGTCAGTTTCCTGAAGAGTATCAGCTTTATTTAAATGCAAAGAAGCTTGGTTTAATAAAAGAATATACAGCAGATGAAATAGAAAAGATTAAAAGTAATATTTAATATTTTAAAGTAATTGGAAATAAGTTAGAAAATAACGCTTCCTATGTTATAATTTATGGGAAGCGTTATTTTAATTGGGAGTGATAGAATGATACAATTTAAAAATGTGTCAAAAATCTATATAGATAAGGATAGGGCAACAATTGGTCTTAAGAACATTAATATTGATATTAATGAGATGGGAATTGTTGCAATCTTGGGTGAATCAGGTAGCGGGAAATCTACCTTTTTAAAGCTTTTGGCTAAACTTGATTCACCAACAGAAGGTGAAATCATAATTGATGGAAAGAATACTAGCGAATATGATTTAGATGAAATGACCTCATACAGATTTCAAAACATTTCCTTTATATATCAAGATTATCACCTTGTAGAAACTATGAGTGTTTTGGATAATGTAATGATGCCACTATTGATTCGAAATTATTCATATAAGGAAGCAAAAGAATTAGCTAAGAAGGCGATTTTTGATGTGGGTCTTGATAAACTAATTCATAAAAGATGTAATAAGCTTTCTGGCGGTGAGGCACAAAGATGTGCTATTGCTAGAGCTTTGGTAACAAATACTAAAATTATTGCGTGTGATGAGCCAACTGCCAATTTGGATTCTAAGAATGCAAGTGAAATAATAAAACTTTTAGCAAAGCTTGGAAAAGATAGATTGGTTCTTATTATTACTCATAATTTCCATGAATTAGAAGAGGTTGCAGATAGAAGAATTGTTTTTAAGAATAATGAAATTATTCTTGATGAAAAGATAAATGTGGTTGAATCTGCTTCAAATTTGCGCAAGGAATGTGAAAGCATTACTTTTAAAAACTTAATAAAAATGTCTTTTTTGAATTTGTTTAAAAATCTAAGTAATGCACTTTTTATACTTGTTGCAAGCTTACTATTTGTGTCACTAATGGTTATTACTTTTACTGCAGAAAATATATCATTGAATCAATATAAGTATACTAATCGATTCGTTAATGTTAAAGAAAACTCTGTTTATGTTTTAGCTAATAAGGATAAGCCTCTTGATATCGCTTATTTTGAAGGATATGAATCCTATAATATTAATCCTAGTGAGGAATTAAAAGATACATATTATGAGATTAAAGATTTAAAGAATATGGATCTTTATTATTCTAGTGAGAGACCAAGTCTACTTATAGGAAGATATCCTAGCGATGCAAATGAAGTTTGCATTAACTTAGAGGGAAACCTTACGCCATATGAATGTCAGGCGTATTTAAATAGAAGTATTTCAAACTATAAGATGGGGGAAGAATTTACAATTGTTGGCGTTGCAAGTAGTGCTAAAAAATCTTATCTATTTGGAAATGATTACTTGATGACGCTTGCGAAATTAATTAATAGTGACATTAAAGTATGTATTAATTATGATGGGAAATTAGAAGCTTTAAACTCCCAAACATCAACAACTAGAGTGTATGATTATTCAACTATTCTATGCGGGGATATCGAAAAGAATAAAATAACTTTTCCAAAAGAAATGGAAGGTTTTATCACTAGAGTAGATATTTATTATGAAACGGATGATGACTATCATTTGTCGAATACAGATGATTTTATAATTGAATATGATGGGGAAGAAACTATTTTAGAAGTAGGTATGGATTATATGTTTGATTGCGTTTATGATGCAATTATTTATAACGTGGATACAAATAAAGAAATATCTTACTGGAATAGTTTGGGGTATTATGCAGTTGATATGAAATATTATTCTTGCGATTTAGAGTTCATAGATAATGCATCAATTTATGCGTCAATTGGTTTAATTTATGCGATTATAGTTACATCCATTGTGATTTTCAGTTTTATTTTTGTTACTTTGTTTAAACTTTCAAATAAGAAGTATTTAGTGCTTAATTCCTTAGGAATGAATAAAACCAAAATTAAACAATTAATTTCTTTGGAATTCATATGGCATATATCTATTGCAACTGTTATTGTTTTAGTTGTATCAGTTATTGTTTTGAATGTTTATTATATTGATTTATCTATAATTGGTATTTGTACGAAATCTATTATTTCTATAATTGTTTTCTTGTGTTTCACTGTTTTGGTTTTAAATCGATTTGTTTTATCAAAGAAAAAAGACTTTAGTAAGGGAGGTAAGAGAAATGATTAATCTTATTCAAATTACAAAAAGTTTTCATGATAATTTAGTTTTAAGGGGTATTGATTTAGAATTACCTAATACAGGATTAATTACCGTTTTAGGCGAGTCTGGTTCTGGAAAATCCACATTATTAAGTATATTGGGTGGACTTGATAGACCTTCTAAGGGTGAAATATTATTTGATGGTAAAACAATTAATGACATGGATGATTATAGAGAAAAGAATATCTCCTATATTTTCCAAGATTGTTTTTTATTAGAAAATAATACGGTTTATGATAATTTATATCAGTATTTGCTTTTATTAGGTATAACAGATATAAAAGAGGCTGAAAGAAGAATTGATCAGGCTTTAAATATTGTAAAACTAAAAAAGTATAAAAAACATGAAGTTAAAAACTTAAGCGGTGGAGAACGTCAAAGGGTAGGTATTGCAAGAGCCATCCTAAGAAAGAATAAAATTATTCTTGCAGATGAACCTACAGGGAATTTAGATATTGATAATGCTAGATTAATAATGGATATTTTAAAGGGTGTATCTAAGGATTCCTTAGTAGTTTTAGTAACGCATAATAAACTTCTTGCAGAGGAATACTCAGATAAGATTTATACATTACTTGATGGAAGTATTACTAATACCTATACGCCTATAGGTGACAAGGCTGATTTTTCAAATAATATTTATTTATCTGATTTTACTTTGAATGAAGTATCGAAAGATGAAGTTAAGATTCAAACATATGATATTGATAAGCTCGATATTAGTTTTTACTCTATTCGTGGTCAAATATATTATAAATCTAATCAAAAGATAAAAAATATTGAGGATGGTCCATATACTTTATTAAATAAAAGAGAAGAGAATTCTTTTAAAGAAGTACAAAATATATCATTAGAATATAATGAAGTCCCTTATAAGAAAAATAGAAGAAAAGAAGCAGTATTATATTTCTTTAATAAGTCAAAGCTAAATGTATTAAATCGTATATTTTTAGTGTGTATTGGATTTTTGTTATTTATGGTTTCCTTCTTTTTAACTATGTCAACAAAGGTGGATGAAACAAAGGTTAGATATACAGATACAGCATATCTAGTTAATAAAAATATCCATAATGATGGGAATGGCAAGCATTTGGATTCTTCTTCTTTAGAAGATTTAATTATTGAGAATAAAGTAACAGATATAGTGGAAGAACAAGTGTTTGATTTCTATTTATTCTTTAATTCGTATGTGAAGGGGAAAAGCGAAAAAGCACTTTATGCACCTTTGGAATATAATAATAAGAGTGTACTATATGGGGTTTCTACTGTAAATAAGAATGAAGTCATTGTATCTAAGGCTTTAGCTGATTCAATTAGAGGGGATATAGCTTTAGAAAACATTTTGGACTATAGTTTGAATATTAATGGAACAAAAACCAACAAAAGAATTGTAGGAATTACAGATTCGCAAAATTATGAAGTATTCTACTATAATGAAATGGAATACTCTTTGGGGATGAATGCTTTTTCCTTTGATGGAACGTACAAAAAGATTTTAGTTGTTGATGATTATTTAAATGAAAGTATTTCATTGACTAGAGGTAATTTGCCCAAAAATAAAAAAGAAATATTAGCCTTAGATGATGGTAAAACTGAAATTTCAAGTAAGATGGGTGAATACTTAATTTCCGGGTTTTATGAGCTCGATGCATCTATAGCAGAAGATGATAAATATGAGTATATTTTATCTATAGAAGCTGCCTCATTTAGAAATGAATATAATATGATAAGAAAAATCTTTAATTCAAAACAAGTAAAAAATTATTTATTCAATTTACATATAGATAATGTATATAAGAATGTGTGCTTAGAAAAAGATTATCAATATGATGCATTCTTTGGTGAAGCGCACGAAAAACTTATATCCTTTGTTGTTCCGTCTTTGGGTATTTCTGTTTTAATTTTGGGCTATGTAATTTTGATGTCGTTCCTTATGATAAGAAAAATGGAAGATAAATTGGCTTTTGAAAGAGTATTAGGTAAAAAGAAATTTGATGTTACATTAAAGGTTTTGTTATCTTCTTTGATTGATGCAATAATCTTTATTGGTGTTCCATATCTTTTATCTGGTTTTGTATTACTAGGATTAATTAAACTAAATAAAACATTTAGTTTAGGTCTATCTATTATAAATCCATATTCAAGCGTTTCTTTCTATATTGTATTACTAGGAATGGTTTTATTATATGGACTTTTCATAATGATTGCATCCATGTTAAAACTTAAATCTAATCCGTCTTCTTTAATGAAAAGAATAAAAAAATAATTAGTATCCATAAAAGATTCCCATCTAATAATTTACATCTAATCCTCTTATAATGTAAGAAAGCATTGTAGGAGGATTTTATTATGGCTAAAGAACAACATGGATGGCACAGTCCAGAAGAAAAAATGTATTATATTGAAGAATACTTTAATTCAGGATTATCATTAACAAAATTTTGTAATAGTAAGGATATATGTAGATTAACCATATCTACCTGGATAAGACATTGCAATTCAGCGAACCTTATTGCAAAGAATACATTTCAAGATGTAACTCCAATTTTCAAGCAAGAGCCCCAAAGTATAAATAGCTCTATTAAATTAACCTTACCTAATGGAATATCCTTGGAATTTGATAGTTCTAGTTATTGGAGAATTTAAATGATAGATTTAAGTAAAGTAAATGAGATATATCTTTACACCGGTACTACAGATTTTAGGTATGGAATTTATGGTTTATCTAGGTTAGTTTTAAACCAATTTCAAAGAGATGAGATTAAACATAACTTATACTTATTTTGTAGTAAATCAAAGAAATGCATAAAGATATTAGAGTTTGAAGATAATGGAGTATGGATGCATTATAAAAAACTTGATGTAGGTAAATATATTGACCCTGATACAGGAGAAATGGGTACGATAACTAATGATGATTTAGCTGTATTACTTAATGGATTAGACTTTGTATATAGATTAGAAGGAAAATTGAATAAAAAATATGATTTATATTAAACTTTTTTTCTTTAGGCCTACCTTCTTTTGAACCATCATGGATTTTAGATAAATCTTTAAATTTAAATCCATATGGCTTTATAATATCAGATTCATCGACATTAATCATAACAGGTAGTTTTGATAAATTGTTACCGTCTTTGATATATCTTCAACACTAAAAACCTCGATTTTATTGACTTTTTTTATTTTGTTAGTCAAAAAATTGAGGTTATTTTTTCTATTTTTTTAATTTTTTAAAGTTTTTACTTATTTGTACTTTAATAAGA
>JBGVLG010000201.1:0-5488 GCA_045124155.1 Anaeroplasma sp. | reverse complement strand
CTGCCTTACAAGCAGAGGGTCAGCGGTTCGAGCCCGTTGTCCTCCACCATTCTAAATATAAATGCCGAAATAGCTCAATTGGTAGAGCAACTGACTTGTAATCAGTAGGTTGAGGGTTCGATTCCTTTTTTCGGCACCATTATGATTTTTAAGATGATAGTTGATATCATCTTTTTTTCTTTATTATAATTAAACGTTTACATTACGATTTTTATGTTTTTGTTTTATTATTTGTGATATTATATATATAGTAATAGTTTGCAATAAAAAACATTAATATCGTAGGTGATGTCACAAAAAAAATTTTAATTATATTTTTTATTAATATAAATTTTTAGAAAGGTAACCAATTTTGGTAAGGAATTATATGCGTAAAACAAAAATAATTTGTACTCTTGGTCCTGCTTGTGATGACGAAGAGACATTAAAAACAATGATTAAAAATGGTCTTGATTGTGCAAGACTAAATTTCTCACATGGTACTCATGAAGAGCAAAAGGTTCGTATGGATCGTGTAAAAAAAGTTAGAGAGGAATTAAATATTCCACTTCCTATATTATTAGATACAAAAGGACCAGAAATTAGAGTCCGTTTATTTAAGGATGGAAAGGTTACATTACATAAAGATCAAGAATTCACATTCTCTAGTGATTTTGATTTAGTTGGTGATGAAACAATAGTTGGATTAACATATCCAGATTTAGCAGTATATGTAAATAAACCTGGTATTATAATTTTAGCAGATGATGGTAAAATTAGTTTTGAGGTTTTAAGAGTAGAAGGAAAGAATATAGTAACTAAAGTTTTAAATGATGGTACTCTATCTAATCGTAAATCTATTAATATTCCAAATGTAATAGTTGATATGCCATACATTAGTGAGGCTGATAGAAAAGATTTAATTTTTGGTATTACAGAATGTGTTGATTATATTGCAGCATCATTCGTTCGTAGACCAGAAGACGTACTTGAAGTAAGAAAACTATTAGATGAATATGATACATCAGGAAAAATTCGTATTATTTCAAAAATAGAGAATACTGAAGGTATTGAAAAAATGGATGATATTATTGAGGTATCTGATGGAATAATGGTAGCTCGTGGTGATATGGGTGTTGAAGTACCATTTAAGATGCTTCCAAAAATTCAAAAGGAGCTTATTTCAAAATGCTATCATAAAGGTAAAATTGTAGTTACAGCAACCCAAATGCTAGATTCAATGCAACAAAATCCTAGACCTACAAGAGCTGAGGTTTCAGATGTAGCAAACGCCATTTATGACCGTACAACTGCAATTATGTTATCAGGAGAATCTGCAGCAGGAAAATATCCTATTGAATCTGTAACTGCAATGGCAGATATAGCAAATTACACTGAAGAAAACATTAATTTTAAAAAGAGATTTGTCGAAAATAATCTTAATTTAGGCGATGATTTCTTATCTTCTATATGTAATGCAGCAGTATCTTGTGCATATCAGGTTGAAGCAAAAGCTATTATCTGTGTTACAAATCATGGTCAGACTGCATTTAAGCTTTCTGCTTATAGACCAAGCTGCCCAGTTATAGCAATTACTGTTAATGAAAAAGCTTGTAGACAATTAAATCTAGCATGGAATGTTTACCCTGTTTATGCTGAAAAGAAGAATACTACAGATGAATTATTCCAATATGCAATAGATAAGGCATTAGAAACTGGAATTGTTAGTCATGGTGATAAGGTAATTATCACAGGTGCCTCTAATGTAGGTAATGCAATTACAGATACTATAAAAATTCATATATTATAATTAACCTAAGTTAATAAATACTCCCTTCATATAATATAGTGTAGTGAATAACTACAGAAGGGAGTTTTTTTATGTCTTGTAATAAGAGTTGTCCAGATACTCATGATGAGGTTTTAGTAGATAATGTTTTATTTAAATATAACTTAAATGAGGTGTCAGAAAATTCATATGATTTAGTTGTAACACCATGCAATGTTCCAACAGCAATTTATTGTGTTGCAAGAATCACAAAGAGAACAAATTGTTGTAATAATATGGATTATTACCAAGCATTTATAAATACAGATCCTGTTGAAATAATTCAGGATTGTAGTTTAGAGGATATAATTTGTCGTTCTATAGCTCATTATATGAATTCTATTGGTGGATGTACAAATAGTAGAAGAGATTATTTTAATTTATTTTAATAACTAATTTTAGCTTCAGAGTTATGATTAACTCTGAGGCTTCTTTTTTATATTTCAAAGAAAATAATAATATTCTAGTGGAAAATATTTTAATAAATATTTATACATTAATAAAATTGTAAAAAGTAAAAAAAATATTATTAAAACGTAAAATAATGCTTGCATTCATATATTTATTGTGTTATAATGAATAAGCATTCAGTAAGAATAACACGGGAAATAGCTCAGTTTGGTAGAGTGCTTGGTTTGGGACCAAGATGTCGCAGGTTCGAATCCTGTTTTCCCGACCATCTTGATATGCGAGTGTAGTTTAATGGTAGAACCTCAGCCTTCCAAGCTGATGACGACGGTTCGATCCCGTTCACTCGCTCCATTAGATAATTATGATGATACATTTTTGTATCATCTTTTCTTTTTTTTCTATATTGAAAATAATAATTTAATAATTTATAATATATATTAATAAAGTAATAATAAATGGAGTTGATATAATGTTTTTAGAATTTGTTTCAAATTTTGTTTCAGAATTAAGCGATGCAGATAAAGTATTTTTTTCTATTTTAATTGGCGCTATTGCATTAGTTTTAATTTGGTATTTACTAGGAAAATTGATTAATTCACTTTCTGCAAAGAAAAAAATAGCTGCACAAAAAGAACTTGAAAATAGAAGAGCTCAATCAGAAAAAACTGAAGAACCAGTAGAAGAGGTACAATCAGAAAAAACTGAAGAACCAGTAGAAGAGGTACAACCAGAAAAAACTGAAGAACCAGTAGAAGAGATACAACCAGAAAAAACTGAAGAACCAGTAGAAGAGGTACAACCAGAAGAAACTGAAGAACCAGTAGAAGAGGTACAACCAGAAGAAGCTGAAGAGACAATAGAAGAGGTACAACCAGAAGAAGCTGAAGAGGCAGTAGAAGAGGTACAACCAGAAGAAGCTGAAGAACCAGTAGAAGAGGTACAACCAGAAGAGACTGAAGAGACAGTAGAAGAGGTACAACCAGAAGAGACTGAAGAACCAGTAGAAGAGGTACAACCAGAAAAAACTCCAAGTGAACCGGTTTTAAAAAAGAAAAATACTAAAAAAACTATTACTGCTCCTAATACTGATGCAATTAAGCCTGAAGTTCAGACTGAAGAGAAAAAAGGAAGAACCTATAATGGAAAATATGAAATTTATCAGGTTGCAGGTGGATATGCATATCACTTAAAGGCATCAAATGGAGAAATATTAGTTGTATCCGAGACTTTCTCAACAAGAGAAGGAGCTGTAAGAGCTATTGATGTTGTGAAAAGGAATCTTGAAACTGGAACAATTAAATTTTTCTCAGATAAAAAAGGTAAATTTAAATTCAAACTTGTATCAAAAAATTATAGAGTATTATTAATAAGTTCTAATTACCCTACAGAAAAGGGAGCAATTAGAGCTAGTGAATCATTCAAAAAATTTGCAGTAAAGGCAGATATAGTTGATGTCGATTTAGTAGATGTAGAAGCAAAAACTGCTACTGTCATTCAAATTCAAAATAGAGAAAATAAAACAGGTGGAAAATACCATATAGAAAAATATAATGGTGAATTTAGTTGGGATTTAAAAGCTTCTAATGGTCAAATATTATGTCAAGCAGATGGTTATACTACTAAATCCGGTTGCCTAAATTCAATTGAATCATTTAAAAAGAGTGTTCAAGATGGTGAGTTTAAGTGCGTTAAAGATAAAACTGGTAGATATTGCTTTAAATTATATACTACTACAGGAAGAGTTTGTCTTGTTGGTGAATCTTATACATCACGTACTAGTGCCGAATCAGCAGCTAACTCAGTAGTGGCATTTAGTCAGCTTGCTGAAATAATTGAAATTAAATAAAAATTTATATAAAAGGCTAAAAATAGCCTTTTATTTTTAATAGGAGTAGATATGGAAATAATAATACCTGATAATATAATAAAAGGAACTTTATCAGTAAAAAAAATTAAAGAAGATAAATATTTAAAATGTACATTAAAATTGATAAAGTTAAAAAATAAAGAAACTTATCAAATTAGTTTTTTTACTGATAAACAGGTTTTTCATGAGAATGTAGAATGTTCTGATATAAAAGAATATCTAAATAATATTTTTACTACCAAATTTATGAATATGGAATTGTTTACCAATGATAAAATTTATAGTTATAGAATAACTTCAAAAGGGAAAATATTAACTAATTCAAAGAAAAATAATTTGTTAATAGAAATTGAGAATCATAATAATAAGAAAAACTATTTATTACCTGAAGGAATATTTGTACCTCCACTTGTAGACTTAGGGATTCTAACTAAAGATGGTAAGGTAATTCAATCATCATATGATAAATATAAACAAATTAATCGTTTTATTGAAATCATTGATGATTCAATAAAAAACGAAAAGAAACTTAAAATAATAGATTTTGGTTGTGGTAAAAGTTATTTAACCTTTATTTTATATTTTTATTTAACTGAAATAAAAAAAATTGAATGTGAAATCATTGGATTGGATTTAAAAGAAGAAGTTATAGATTTTTGTAATAATCTAGTAAAAAAATATAATTATTCAGGAATAAGATTTTTAAAGGGTGATATTGCTTCATTTGATACTAAAAGTAATGTTGATATGATAATAACCCTTCATGCTTGTGATACAGCAACTGATTATGCCTTATATCATGCAATAAAAATGAAATGCAAATATATTTTCTCAGTACCTTGTTGTCAACATGAAATAAACCAACAACTAAAAACAGATAAGCTTCATTTAATAACAAAATTTGGCATCTTAAAAGAAAGATTCTCTGCAATTTTAACAGATTCTATTAGAGCAAATATTCTTCAATATTATGGATACAAAACTCAAGTTATGGAATTTGTTGACTTCGAGAATTCTCCTAAAAATCTTTTAATTAGGGCTGAGTATACTCAATCAAAAAATTCAAATGCATTAGTTGAGGTAAAAGAATTAATTAATTCATTTGAAATAAGACATACATTATATGAATTATTATTTAGTGAGGAATAAAAAATGAGTTTGTTGGATATTATAATACCACAATATAATGAAAATGATGAAATGGTTTCTCAGCTTTTGGATTCAATAAATATGCAGAAGGGAATTGATTTTAACGATATTAATTGTTAATCAGCATTTTATTTACTAATTATATTAATATAAATAATCAAAATAAAATAGGGAGTAGCCTAAAATAATTTGAATATATTTAAATCAAATTGTTCAAGGATACTCCTTTTATGGTATAATGTTCATAAAATAAA
>JBGVLG010000200.1:0-17447 GCA_045124155.1 Anaeroplasma sp. | reverse complement strand
CTGATTTTTTTATTTATTTTTAACCGTGAATTAATAGTGCCCCAGTGTACCTGCATAATGGAATTGTACCAAATGATTGGAGATTAGAAATTATAAAGAAGTACTCATCCATGAGTAAGTAAAAATAATAAAACATATATTAATATGTTCTTAATGTTTATAAAGCTATTCTAAAGTATATCTTTCCTATCGGCTCTTAAATAGCGTTCGGCATAATTGGATTTACTCATTTTCATCTTCAATATAGTTAATCATTGGCTCAGTAGTCATTGCTGCATCTGCAGTAATAATTGTATTTTTTAATTCAAATAATTTCAAAAATTCAATTGCTGTTCCTTGTTCATTTTACTATTGACTTTAATAAGACCTACTATTTTTTATTAATATGTTTATATTTCTTGAAAAATATATTTAGAAATGTTAAAATCTATTTGTATAAATTGATGATGAAGAGACTATTTATATAAATTATATTAAAGCGAGAATGGTTGGTGTGAGCATTCATATAATATAAATAGGGACACTTTTGAGAGCTTTTAAAAAAAGCCGTACCAGGCGTTAACGGTAATGAGAGCATCAAGCTGAATTAAGGTGGCACCACGATTAATCGTCCTTATATATTATTTAATATATATGGACTTTTTTTTAAGGAGAGATTATTTATGAATTTAAATTTACCACCAGTAAAACTAAATGGAGGTATAATCCTTTCTGAGATAGAGCCTAGTGATTATCTAGATTATTACAATATAGGTAAATCTAAAAATACTACAAAATATCTAAACTGGGGTCCATTTCTTAATCCTAATGAAGCTTTATGGACTATTAATGAAATATTTTATAAAAGACCATTAGATAATCTACCAGTAGGATATGCTATTAGGTATCAAAATCATATGATAGGTATCATTGATTTTCATACCTATTATCCTCTTGATAATTCAGTAGAAATTGGTTATATCCTAGATGAGCATTATTGGGGTAGAGGAATAATGAAAAAAGCTTTAAGAAAAATGATAGAAGTAGGCTTCTATCATTTAGGATATAGTAAGCTTATTGTAGGTACAATTAAAGAAAATACTCAAAGTGAAAGTGTAATTAAAGCTTGTGGTTTTCATTATGAATACGAAAAATTAATCGAACTAAAGGATGGATATCATATAGGCTATTATTATAGCTTATATCCAAATGAGGTAGTGATATGATGGAAGAAGAATTAATTATTGAAAAAAAATATAATAAAATACTTTCCTCAATAGATAAAGTAGCAAAATTATATCATTTTAATTATATACATAATCCTTTAAATAAATATGATAAAGGAATATATTATTTTAAAGATGATTTATTTATAATATCTTATCAAATTAAAAATGATTTTGAATATGTTGAAGGAATTTCATTTTTAGAAGCTATATTTAAAGCTTTTAGTATAAAGTTAAATATAGAATTATCTAATAATAATAGTTTATTTATGGTTATTGAAAAGTATCTCAATAAAGATATATTTATTATTGATCATAATATTGAGGGAGTAAATATTTATTCTAATTCTATATTAGTAGGTAATATAAAATTAGGTATTAATAGTTTTACTGCAACTATAGAAAGAGATAAATTATTTAAAATAATATTAGAATCTGGAAAAAATTTAAATATTACTGAAAATCTTCATGTAATATTTATTAGTGATAAAGAAGCTAGTAGTATATGCTATAAAGCTATGAATGTATGTAGAATAGGTGGGCTTAGCTGTAAGATGGTTTATGATAATTTTACTGATTCTGATATAGAGCCTACAAGATTCTTAGTTGATTTTGATTTAGAATCAACTATAAATAATACTGTTAATATTAAGGATATGATATCAGATAATATTGAAGAAATTAATATCAGTGATATTTATCCTTATATTATAAATAAAATAAATAAGCTATCAAAATGTATTAGCTGTAAAGAGGAGTAAATTATTATGAAAAGAGTAAATATTAAAAATATTAAGCTTGGTGAAGTTAATCATGTTGCTGGATTTGTAGAAAATATCCGCAACAAAAAATCAATGTGTTTTATTGTTTTAAAGGATATT
The DNA here is from genome assembly GCA_045124155.1 of Anaeroplasma sp. Lineage (GTDB taxonomy): Bacteria > Bacillota_I > Bacilli_A > Acholeplasmatales > Anaeroplasmataceae > Anaeroplasma. The sequence continues at coordinate 15,361 of JBGVLG010000200.1, read as the reverse complement.
TCAGGTAAGCTTCAGCTTACAATAGAAAAAGCTAAGCATCCTGAATTAGAAGAAATTTTAGATTCTATTACTATAGATTCTGTAATTGAAGCAGAAGGCTTAATTTTAGAAAGCGAATATGTTAAGCTAAATCATATGGAAATGTATCCAGATATAATTAATCTTTTATCTAAAGCAGCTCCATCTCCAATTGTAGCTCCTAAGGGTGAAGAGACTAATATTGATTTAAGATTAGATTATAGATGGATTGATTTACGTACAGATAAAAATACTTTAATGTTTAAAACTCAATCTTTATTTGTAAATAAATGTAGAGAATTTTTAGTAAATAATGATTTTATTGAAATTCATTCACCTAAATTAATTGGTGCTGAAAGTGAATCTGGTGCTGGTGTATTTAAAGTAGATTATTTTGATAGAAATGCCTATTTAGCTCAATCACCACAATTTTATAAGCAAATGGCTATGGCTTCTGGGTTTGAAAGAATTTTTGAATCAGGTCCAGTATTTAGAGCTGAAAAGTTTGCATCTCGTAAGCATGCGACTGAATTTACAGGATTCGATTTAGAATTTTCTTACATTGAATCATTCCATGATGTAATGCATATGGAAGAAGAAATGCTTACATATGCATTAAAAGCTGTTAAAGAGGTATATGGTGAAGAAATAAAAAATGTTTATGGTATTGATGTAGTAGTACCTACATTACCATTCCCTGTAATGGATTTACATGATGTATATAAAGAATTAGAGTCACGTTATGGTTATGTTGTTCCTGAATCTGAAAAGGGTGATTTAACTACTGAGGGTGAAAGATTAGTTGAAAAGCTATCTATGGATATGTTTAATCATGAATTCCTATTCATTACTGGATATAGTAAAGAATGTAGAGCCTTCTACCATATGAGAGATGAAAAGGGTGTACCATGTGGTTATGATCTAATTTGGAAGGGCTGTGAAATCACAACTGGTGCTCAACGTGAACATCGTTATGATGTTTTATGTCGCCAAGCAGAAGAAAAGGGACTTCATGATGATGTTGCCTTCTATTTAGATTTCTTCAAATATGGTTGTCCTCCTCATGGTGGTTTCGGTATTGGTGTTGATAGAATTACAATGATTTTATTTAATGAAGGTATTAAAGATTCTATGTTCATCTTCCGTGGACCAGATCGTTTAAATCCATAATCTTATTTTAAGGGGGAATATTATGCATATTAGTTGGGATCAATATTTTATGGGAGTAGCACTATTATCTGCAAAAAGAAGTAAGGATCCTTCTACCCAGGTAGGTGCTTGTATAGTTAATGAAGATAAAAGAATAATTGGTATAGGATATAATGGATTTCCAAGAGGCTGTAGTGATGATGTTTTTCCTTGGGGAAAGGAAAGTACTGATTCCTTAGAAACTAAATATCCATATGTTGTACATGCAGAAACAAATGCTTTATTAAATACTACCGCATCAACAAAAAATTCAACATTATATGTTACATTATTTCCATGTAATGAATGTGCAAAGCTTATAATTCAATCTGGTATTTCAAATATTGTTTATATGTCAGATAAGCATAAAGGTACTAATTCAGATATAGCTTCAAAAAGAATGCTTGATGCAGCAGGAATAAAATATACTAAAATGGAATCATTTGAGGTTTTTGTAAAGTAATGAAATATCTTTTTAAAAAATATTGGCATCTTTTAGTTTTTGCAGCAATTATTAATATTCCAATATTAATATTAGGTACAACTAGAACTAATTATTCATTAACATTAAAGGGAGATACAACAGAATTTAATAGTGTTGTTTCAATTGATAGTAATTATGAAGAAAAAGGCTCTTTTTCTTCAATTTATGTAATATCAATGAATCATTCTACTCTACTTCAAAATATTATTGCAGACTTTGATCCTATTACAGATAAATATGAAATGTCTTCATCAACAACTCATATATCTGATTTAGAAAATTATAATGCTGGTAAGATTCAATTTTATTCTAGCATTGAAAATGCTTTAGTAGTAGCTTATACTAAAGCAAAAACATATGATTCTAATATTTCTCTAAATTATAGCTTTAATGGCTTTATGGTTACTTATTATACAGCTAATTCTCAATTTAGAATTAATGATAGAATAATTAAAATTAAAACAATTGATTTAGAAAATTCAACTGAAGAAAATAAAGTCTATAAAGAAGTATCAATTTCTGATGAAGCATCATTTAGAAAAACTATAAATTCATCTAGATTTGTAGATGATGAATATACAATTATTAGAGATAATCAAGAAATTACTATTAAGCTTACACTTAATGATAATTTCTATGCTTATAGTAGATATAATATAGATTATAATACTTCAAATCCTAGTATTTCATTTAAAGATAATACTACAGGAGGTCCATCAGGTGGACTACTTCAAACCTTATCAATTTTAAATAGCTTAATTCCAATAGATCTAACTCATGGACTCAAAATAGCTGGTACTGGTACTATAGCCTATAATGGTAATGTTGGGGCAATAGGTGGTATCACCCAAAAGGTACCTACAGCATTTGATGATGATGTAGATATCTTTTTCTGTCCTAAGGATAACTGGGATGATGCTATAAAATCCTATAATACTATTCCTAATAGATCTAAAATGAAAATGGTATGTGTTGAAACCTTAGATGATGCAATTAATTATTTAATGGAGGGATATAAAAATGATTTCAAAATATGAATCAATTTCTGAAGAAATTAATAATTTAAATATCCCATTTAAGAAAAAACTATTAACATTATTATTTTCATTATTATTATCTTTATTAATAGTATCAGGACCAATTACTATAATAATTAATTTATTTATTTATGTTAATTTAAGAAAGCTATTAGTTTTAGGCTTATGGTTTTTCTTCTCATTATTAATATTTTTATCTTATTATTTTTATTTAAATGGTATTACTCAAAAAAAAGTAAAAAAGCTATATTATCTATATATTACAAATACAGCTATAGTAAGCTTTATTTTATTAGCATTTATCTATATATCATTTAATTTGGGGGTATTCTAATGATAATTACTGGATTATTAATTTTATTATTATTAATATTAGATCAACTCACAAAATATCTAGCAGATATTAATATAGCTTTAGGTAAATCTAATGAGGTAATACCTTACATCCTTACAGTAACAAAGGTATATAATACTGGAGCTGGCTGGGGTATGTTTGAAAATGCTACTTGGCTTTTAGTTATAATATCTCTTGTAGCTTCAATAATCTTAGGTTATTTTTGTTATAAATGTGATTGGAAAAAGAAAAAGCTATATTCAATAGGTATTACTTTAGCATTTTCAGGTTGTGTTGGAAATCTATTTGATAGATTTGTTTCAGTAGTCTATCCTCAAGGTAGAAAAGCAGTAGTAGATATGATAATATTAAATCCTTTAGATAATCTTTGGAATTTATTATTTAAACAACATTTTCCAGTATTTAATTTAGCTGATGTTTATTTAGTAATAGGTTTAATTATATTTTCAATTGATTTATTATTCCTTGCTGAAAGGAGAAATAAAAATGACAACCTTCAAAATAACTAATGAAAATATTGGAATTAGATTAGATAAAGTAATAACAGATTATCTTAAAGATAAAACAAGAACTTATATCATAAAATGTATAGAAGAAGAAAAAATATTATTAAATAATAAACCCTTTAAGCCTAGCTTAAAGGCTTCTTTAAATGATGAAATAACCATATTAGATATCGAACCTAAAGAATTAACTATTGAAGCAAAAGATATGAATCTAGATATAGTATATGAAGATGATGATGTTTTAATAGTTAATAAGCCCAAGGGTATGGTAGTACACCCTGGTGCTGGTAACTATAATAACACAATGGTTAATGGTTTATTATATGAAATGGAAGAACTACCAGAAATAAATGGAGTATTAAGACCTGGTATCGTTCATAGAATAGATAAAGATACCACAGGTCTTATTATGGTAGCTAAAACCGAAAAAGCTATGATGTCTTTATCAGAGCAATTAAAAAATCATACCTGTAATAGAAAATATATAGCATTAGTCTATGGAGAAATATTAGAAAATAGAGGTAGAATAAACGCTCCTATAGCTCGCAGCAAAGAAGATAGAAAAAAAATGGCTGTTGATAAAGATGGAAAACAAGCCATTACTAATTTTACAGTTTTAAAAAGATATAAAGGTTTTACCTTAATAGAATGTAAACTTGAAACAGGTAGAACTCATCAAATCAGAGTTCATTTAGAATATATAGGTCATCCTTTAGTAGGAGATGAAACCTATGGAAGAAGAAAAGTAATTGGTAATTTAGGTCAATTCTTACATGCTAAAACAATTGGCTTTATTCATCCATCAACTAATGAATATATAGAATTTTCTATAGACTTACCAGAATATTTTACTAGCTTCTTAAATACTTTAGAGGAGAAATAAAATGAAAAATAAAATATTAATATATCGTATTATTCAAATTATTTTATTAATTTTATATATAGGATTATTAGTATTTTATACAATTAAATCTTTAGAAACTGGTATAGAATCAACCGCATCATCAGATAAAATATCTAATATTACTGCAGATATATTAGAAACTTTAACTCAAAAGCCTATAGAAAGAACAGAATATTTTAAATCTTCAGTAAGAAAGTATATAGGTCATTATAGTTATTTTGTAGTATTAGGTTTTATTTCAATTTTATTATATTTATCAATTAATGAAATAAAACTTAAATATCGCCTAATTATTCATTTTTCATCTGGTCTAATTTTTGCAGTAATAACTGAATTTTGGTTTCAATTAGTTTCTTCTGATAGAGGCCCTAGTATTAATGATGTAGGACTTGATTATTTAGGTTTTATAACTTTATCTTTTTTTATTTCTTTATTTTATTTAATTGGAAATAATATAAGAAATATTAAAGATCAATGTAAATTATTAAAGTAATATAATTAATAGAAATATAATTTATTTTTAATTATAATATTATTAATAAATATATTCTAAATTTATGGATATCGCTGATATTCATATTTTTTTTTGTAATTAATATATATTATTATACATATTATTAATGAATATATATTTTTTAGGGTGATAGAATGAAATATTTTGGTACCGATGGAATTAGAGGAATTCCTAATAAGCTTCTAACAGTAGAATTTACATCAAAAATAGGAATGAGCTTATCAATATTAAATAATAAAAATGTATATATTGCTACTGATACAAGAATATCAAAAGATTTATTATTATCTTCAATAATATCAGGTATATTATCTAAAGGCATGAATGTAATAGATTTAGGTATTTTACCTACTCCAGCATTAATCTATTTTTCAAAAATTAAAAATTCTACTGGAGTTATTATTACTGCAAGTCATAATCCTTATTATGATAATGGAATTAAAATAGTAAATAAAGGAAATAAGCTAACCATAGAAGAAGAACAAAGAATAGAAAATTATATAGATAATCCATTAAGTTATAGTGGAATAATAGGTACATATAAAAAACAAGATTATAAATTATTTTATTATAATTATTTATCTAAATATTTAGTTAAAACTAATTTATCAATAATAATTGATTGTGCAAATGGCTCTACATATAAAACAGCACCATATTTATTTAATAAAATGACTAAAAAATTATTAGTACTATCTAATAATCCTAATGGAATTAATATTAATTATAATTGTGGTTCAACTAATATAGATTTATTAATTAATAAAATTAAAGAATATCATTATGATATAGGCTTTTCATTTGATGGTGATGGAGATAGAGTTATGTGTGTTACATCAACAGGAAAAATCATAGATGGCGATAAGATAATCTACTTATTAGCAAAATATTTAAAATCAAATAATAAATTAAATAATAATACAGTAGTATTATCTATAATGAGCAATTTAGGAATAATTTCTAAATTTAAAGAAGAAGGTATTAATGTATTAGAAACAAATGTTGGAGATAAAAATATAATTGATTCATTAAATAAAAATAATTTATCTTTAGGTGGAGAAAATTCAGGTCATATTATTATTCCTGAAATTCTTTCAACTGGAGATGGATTATTAACAGCTATATTAATAATAAAAATAATAGAAGATAGAAAAATTAATTTAAATACTTATTTTGATAACATAGACTATTATCCAGATAAATTAATTAATATTAAAGTTAATAATAAAAATGAAATAATAAAAAATAATCTATTAATTTCAAAAATAAATACTATAAAATCATATTTAAATAATGATTGTAAAATAATTGTTAGACCCTCAGGTACTGAGGATCTATTAAGAGTCTTTATTATGGCTAAAACTAAAGAATTAGTAAATAAATATTCTTTAGAATTATTAGATTTAATAAATAAAATAAATGGGGAATATAAATGAAAATTATAGATTTATTTGATTTGAATCATACTATAGTAAAAGATTATTTATTAAAATATTCTTATCCTTGGGAAATATTACCACACATTAATAATATTATTATTACTATAGGTAAATCATTATCCAAGGATGAATATAAAGAAATATCACCTAACATTTGGATACATAATACAGTAGAAATATATCCAACTGATTGTATACTTTCTCCTACAATAATAGGGGCTAATACTAAAGTTAGACATTCAGCTTATATTAGAGGAAATGTCATAATAGGAAATAATTGTGTAATAGGCAATTCAGTAGAAATAAAAAATTCAATAATATTTGATAATTCTCAAATACCTCATTTTAATTATGTAGGAGATTCTATCTTAGGATATAAAACTCATTTAGGAGCTGGAGTAATATTATCTAACCAAAGATTAGATAAAAAATCAATATTTATAAATAGCATAAATACTAATTTAACTAAAGTAGGAGCATTCATAGGTGATAATTCTGAAATAGGTTGTAATTCAGTAATTAATCCAGGAACAATACTAAATAAGAATACTATAATATATCCATTATCTTCCATATTTAATGACAAATTAAAAAATGATTAATATATTATTAATATTTTTTTAAATTATTTATTTATAAAATTTCTTTTTTTTATTTTAGATATTCGTCATTTTTTTTAAACATTTAGTCAATGAATTGTAATAAAATACATAATTATAGTAAAATATACAAGCATTATGGATGAATTTCATTCATAATTAATTTAGTTATTTTAGATTTTGATTTATTATTTAATTTTATTTTAAAAATCATTTGTTAATATATCATAGTCTTAAGGAGGTATTTATATTGGACAATCTTATTAAATATAAAAATAAATATATAGAAATTGCTTTAAAAGATTTAATCCTAAATATATCTATTAAGCCTAATATTAAAATAGATGAGGTTGATAGAATTTAGATTTAATTTATCATATTGAAAATATTTAAATATATTTCAATTTAAGAATAACTTAATTTTATTAATTTAAAGGAAAATCTTGTAAATTATATTTATAAATATATTATTAATAGGTTAGAAGATTTATTTATTATTAGAACTAGATCACTAATTCCAACAATTTGTTTCACTATATAGTGATAAATTATTCTATTAGATTTTAATAATACTTTTATATCTTTTATATTTATGATTTTATTTTTTCCTTTTATATTTTTATTTTAGGGGGCTCTCTTTATGAGTAAAAAAATAGTTGATTATAATTCAATTGATTCAGCTACATTTACGATAAAAAAGAAACCAATTTATTATTTCTTTAAAAGAATGTTTGATATTCTAGCTTCGGGATTAGCATTAATTATATTTTCATGGTTGTTTTTATTAATTGGTATACTTGTAAAATGTACTTCAAAAGGTCCAATTATATATGCTTCTGATAGAGTAGGAAAAAATGGTAAGGTTTTTAGATTCTATAAATTTAGAAGTATGAAAGTAGATGCAGATAAGGAACTTGAATCACTTTTAAAATATAACCAAACAGATGGAATCACTTTTAAAATGAAAGATGATCCAAGAGTTACAAAATTTGGTAAATTTATCAGAAAGACAAGCTTAGATGAATTACCCCAATTATGGAATATTTTTAAAGGGGATATGTCACTTGTAGGACCTAGACCATGTACCACTCGTGAATATTCGCTTTATTCTGAAAAGGATAAATTAAGATTATTAGTTCCACAAGGATTAACAGGATATTGGCAAATTCATGGAAGAAGTAATACTACATTTGATGAAATGGTAAATTTGGATCTTAAGTACATATGCGAAAGAAGAGGATTCTTCTATGATTTGTGGCTAATAATTAGAACACCATTTAAATTATTTGGACATGGAGCTGCTGAATAGTTATGATTTTATTTCTTAAACCTTACTTTGAAGTTAAGCCTTGGGCTGGTAATGAATTGAATAAGATTTATGATTGCCCTGATAAAACAGGCGAAGCTTGGATAGTATCAGGATATAAGAATAAATCATCAATTATTATTAATGGAAAATATAAAGGACAATCTTTAAGACATTTATGGACTAAACATCCAGAACTTTTTGGAAATTTTCCTGATAAAGAATTTCCATTATTATTAAAGTTAATATTTTCAAGTACTAATTTAAGTATTCAAGTTCATCCTAATGATAATTATGCATTAAAAACGTGACCACAAATTTTAACCACCCTACCATTTTATAATAATTTTGGTATCATTTGGAGGTCAAACTATCCCAAGACACAATATACTCAAAGGACGCCAGATGAAAAATATGGTATTGTACAAGATTATTTCTTCAGTGGATTACCGTTAATTAAATATGCCAGAACACATAATATTCCTAGAACTACAATTTCATAGTGGGTTAAAAAATACAATATTTTCTTACTAAGAGAACTATCATCAGCAATTAACAATAATGACTTTATTAATGTTACAAAAGAGAGTATTGAAATTGCGAATACTAAGGAAATAATTACATCTAAAAATATCATAAAATTAGAAATAAATAATGCTTTTAAGCTTGAATTTGATATTAGTGTTTTAGAAAAAGTATTGGAGATAATTAAATGATTAATCTAACAAATATAAAATCTGTATATTTATATACTGGCAATACGGATTTTAGATTAGGAATTAATTCTTTAATTGCATTAATATCATCAGAATTCAAAGGTCATTTAAATACACATATATTATTTTTATTTTGTAATAAAAGGCGTACCCAAGTAAAAGTATTAGAATTTGATGATGTTGGAATCTGGCTTTATGTAAAAAAACTACATAAAGGACAATTTCCATATCCTGATAATAAACAAGGAAGATACGAAATCACAACAAAAGATTTAGAAATAATATTATCTGGACTAGATTTTATATGTCAAATTCAGAATGAAAATAAGCACTATAAATACTATTAAAATTAGGGAAAAAACTGCATTTGTCAATACGAAATTGAGCCACTACCTTAAGAGAAAATTGAGCCACCCCTTTATTTAGTGAGCCACTCTTTTGTCTCTCTCATTCTATAAGAATCTCCTTTAATATTTATTACATGAGCCCTACAAGTTAATCTATCAACCATAGCCGCTGTAAGTATCGGATCATTAAATATATCCTGCCATTTATTAAATGTTAGGTTAGTAGTAATAATCATAGATTTAGTATCATTTCTCATTGATAATAGGTTAAATAACAATTCACCACTTTGCTTATTAAATGAAAATATAACCTAGTTCATCAAGAATGAACAAATCATAATTGATGAATTTTTTCTTATATGCTATTAATTGATTTATAGTCATTGATTCCTTTAATTCTGTAATTAAATTAGGAACGTAAGCGTATAATAGGGCTTTCGCAAAGTCAAAAAAGTGAGTGATGATGCAGATATCATCACTTATTTTTTAAAAATGTATTGTTCAATATGATAATATGTATAATATAAAAATGAGTAAATATCCTGAAAGTATAACAAAATATAAACCTAAGGGCTGTATAATCAAGAAAAATGGTAATAAGTATTATGCATATAAAGCCACATCCAAAAGAGTGGAGGGTAAAAAATATCCTGTTCAAGTTATAGAAGGATTAATTGGAGAAATATACGAATTTGGTTTTCATGAACTACATAATGCGAGAGTAAATACAACATCAATACAAATAAAAGAATATGGTTTTACAAATTATTTACTGATGTTCGAGGATGAGTATATATCCAGAAATAAAGTTGTAGGAAGAACTATAAAGGACAGTAGACATATTTATCATAGTATAATATGTTATTTATCACCAATGAGCTATTTACATAGTGAAGAAGATATAGAAACTGTTGAAGTATTAGCAAATAAATATCATATAGGGCTTCCTAATCAAATAAATTCAATTGAGAAAATTGTTGAACGTAGTATTGAAAGCTTAGAGAGATTAAAATATATATGCTTAGTAAAAATGGAGAATAGAAAATTTTATAGTGATTTAACTGAAAATCAAGAAAAAATAATTAGAGAGTTAGGGGTAGAAATTGATGAGCTTAGAAATAAAAGATGAATTATACACATTAAAAGATATGCTTGATGAAATTCCAGATCCAAGAGAAAAAAGGGGAATTAGATATAAACATAGTGATTTATTATTATTGATGATATATGCAATACTATCAGGTTTTTCAACAGGTGTTGATATATCTGATTATGTAGAACTTAATTTTGATTTTTTTCAGAGGAAAATTAATTTAAGAAGTGTGCCATCACATGATACATTTTCAAGAATATTAAGAATTACTGATTTTGATCATTTATCTAATGTGCTGTCAAAATGGCTAAAAATTAATTATCCTGAAATATACAAAGAATATAATGGCTACAAGGTATTACATATTGATGGAAAATCAGTTAGAGCAGCAAGTGAAAAAAGTAAGGGTGAAGCACCAATTTATTTACTTAATTCCCAGTATGAATGAAGCACAATTTCAGTTTATTCTAAAAGAATAGGAGAAAAAACTAATGAATTAGGAGAAATTCCAGATTTTTTAGATATGTTTGATTTAGAAAAGACAATAGTAACTATAGATGCCATAGGAACAAATAAAAAAGTAATAGACAAGATATTATCTAAAAATGGGAATTATCTATTTCAAGTAAAGGAAAATCAAGAAAAATTATATAATTGCATAAAGAATGAGGTTCAAGAATTAGAAAACAAAAATGCATTTAATTTATTAGATTCATCAAGTTTAGAAGTGACCAAACATGGCAAGTATGAGAAGATAAGAACTACAATGATAAAAGATACTAGTTTTATATATGAACAATTAGGATTAAAGTCATTTTATGGAACAATAGCTCATGTTGCAGTATATGATAAGCATACAGAAAAAATAGTAAATGGGGAAGAGGAAATAAGTGATACACGAGCATATTTAATAACAAATTTAGAGACATTATCTGTAGAAAATATGAAAATATAAAATTATCACATTGGAATTTAGAATCACAACATTGGATATTAGATGTACAAATGAATGAAGATCATTCAACTACAAGAAGAGGATTTAGTGTAGAAAATGCCTCAGCATTAAAAAAATTCTGTTTAAGAATTAAAAAATATGATGAAAATATAAAGATAAATTAATGAAAATGTTTCAATATAGAAATTCTTTAAAAATTGAAGAATTAACAGAATTATTATTTAGAAAGATGACTAATGAATAGCAATATTTTTTTATTTTACCTTTACTATTAATATTGATCATAATCTTAATTAATATTTTAATAATCAGTTTTGATGTCTAAACAGCTAACTGAATATTATTTTTAAGGTTTGACTTTGCGAAAGCCCTAAAAAAACTATATTTAATTCAGTCATAAGGTTGCAAAAATTGACTTTAAATGCTAAAATTGATAAATGAATGGAGTAAATATTTATTTTCTTTTAAAAAATGTGTGCTAAAACTAGGAGGTGCTTTTTGTGAACTCGTTAGTTATCAAAGAAAGCCCAGAACGTGATGATAAAGAAATAGAAATAAATAATAAGATTGAAAATTTTGAAATAAAGTATAAAAGGAAAAAAATTTATTTTTTTATTAAGCAAGTTATAGATTTTTTCGATTCTTTGATATGCATATTACTGCTTAGCTGGTTTATGATTATAATAGAAATTGTTATAAAATGTACTTCGAATGGACCCGCTATATATGTATCTGAAAAAATCGAAAAAAATGGTAAAACATTTAAATTTTATAAATTTAGATCAATGGGAGTTGGCACGAATGCTGAAGTTGAAAAAATAATGAGTCAATTAGAGCACAAGGAAGCATTCAAGATGAAAAACTGCCAAAGAAGAGTTACAAAGGTCGGAAAGTTCTTAAGAAAGACTAGCCTAGATGTATTACCTCAATTGTTTAATATTCTTAATGGTACTATGTCTATAGTAGGACCTTGTCCATACCTACCAAGAGAATATGAAGCAATATCTGAAAAAGAAAATGCACGTCTTTTAGTTAAACAAGCCCTTACTTGTATTTGGCAATGCAGTGGACGTGATAATACTTCGTTAGAAGAACAAATCCTTATGGATTTAGAGTATGTTAACAAGCGGGGATTCTTTTATGATTTATGTTTAATATTAAAGACTATTCCTACTGTACTATTTAGTAAAGGGGCTGAGTAAATTATGATAATTAGATCAAAAACACCTTTAAGACTGGGACTTGCTGGTGGAGGAACTGATGTTTCGCCATTTTGTGATGAGTATGGTGGATGTGTCTTAAATGTAACAATAAATATGTATTCATATTGTTCTATAAAACCTACAAATAATAATAAGATAGTGTTTATTTCTCCTGATAGAAATGTGCAACTGGAGTTTGATGCAAATTCGATTTTACCTATTGATACAGATTTACCTCTTCATTGCGGAATTTATAATAAAATCATTAAAGATTATAATAAAAATCAACCTCTATCATTTGAAATGACAACTTACAGTGATGCACCTGCAGGTTCAGGATTAGGAACATCATCTACAATGGTGGTTACAATTTTAAAAGCATTTCAAGAGTGGTTAAATTTACCTCTTGGAGAATATGATATGGCACAATTGGCTTTTGATATCGAAAGAAATGATTTAGGTTTTGCTGGCGGTAAGCAAGATCAATATGCCGCAACTTTTGGTGGCCTTAATTATATGGAATTTTATGATAACAATCACGTTATTGTTAATCCATTAAGAATGAAGAAATGGATAAAAAATGAAATGGAAAACTCTATAGTTCTTTATTATACCGGAACATCAAGAGATTCAGGGAAAATAATTCAGGAGCAAACAAAGGCTACAAAGAATGAAAAATCATTAGACGCTATGTTTAAAATAAAAGAACAAACTGCAATGATGAAAGAATATATTTTAAAAGGAAATTTTGATGGTATTGCAGAATGCTTACATCAAAATTGGATAGAAAAAAAGAAAACAGCATCAGTTATTTCGAATCCACAAATTGAAGAAACGTATAATTTTATAATGGAGCATGGAGGAAAAGCAGCAAAAATTTCTGGTGCAGGTGGTGGTGGTTTCATGATTATTTGGTGTGATCCTAAGAAGCGCTATGATTTAATATATGCATTAAAAAATATACAAGAAGGGAAAACAAAGGTTGTAGACTTCGTAGAATTTGGAGCACAAGCTTGGACTATATATGATGAAGAATAGTAGTTTAATGTATATAGATATGCTTATGGAAAGATATCCACAATTATGCAAATGTAAGGATTCTATCATTATTACAATAGAATTATTAATTGAAACATATAAGAAAGGAAATAAACTTCTTGTATGTGGTAATGGAGGTTCTGCGGCTGACTCTGAGCATATTGTTGGAGAATTGATGAAAGGATTTATTTGTCCAAGGCATTTATCTGCTGACTTGGTAAATAGAATAAATGATAAAACTCTAACTGATGCTTTACAATACGGACTACCTGCGATTTCTCTGGTTGGTCATACTGCTTTGTCAACTGCATATTCAAATGATAAATTACCAACTGCTGTTTTTGCTCAGCAAGTTTTGGGTTATGGTAAAAATGATGATGTTTTAATGTGTATTTCAACATCAGGGAATTCATTGAATTGTGTGTATGCTGCTAAAGTGGCAAAAGCCATAGGTTTAAAAGTTATTTCTTTAACGGGTGTTAAAGACTCTAAATTAAAAGAAATAAGTGATATTACTATAAAAACACCTGAACAAGAAACCTATAAAATTCAAGAGTTACATTTGCCGATATATCATACAATTTGTTTAGCTGTTGAAAATGAATTTTTCGGTGAATAAATAAGGAGAAAATTTATGCAAGCAATAATTTTAGCAGGAGGTTTTGGTACAAGATTACAAAGTGTTGTATCCGACGTACCAAAACCGATGGCTCCAATTAATGATAAGCCTTTTTTGGAGTATATTTTAGATGAATTAAATAATCAAGAATTTGATAAGGTTGTTATAGCAGTAGGATACAAAAAAGAATGTATTATGGACTACTTCGGTAATAAATTTAAAAATATATCAATCGAATATTCTATTGAGAATCAACCTCTTGGAACTGGTGGTTGTGTAAAACAGGCCCTATCACTTATAGATGATGAATTTGCTTTTATTTTAAATGGGGACACAATGTTTAAAATTGATTTTGCTAGAATGGCTACGAAAAATAAAATATCAATTGCTTGTAAAAAAATGTTTAATTTTGATAGATATGGTGAAGTGAAATTTGATTCTGGGATTATATCATCATTTGAAGAAAAAAAACACGTTGATTCTGGATATATAAATGGTGGTATATATTACTTACAAAAAAATATTTTTAATGGATATAATTTACCAAATAAGTTTTCTATTGAAAAAGATTTCTTTGAAAAGTATATTTCATCTCTTAATATATTTGCCTTCCTATCAGATGATTATTTCATTGATATTGGAATACCAGAAGATTATGAAAAGGCACAGTTTGATTTTAAAAAAAATAAAGCTTTGTTCTTAGATCGAGATGGTATAATCAATGAAGATTATGGATATGTTCATAAAATAGAGGATTTTAAATTTACTGATTTTATTTTTGATTTGTGCAAAAAATATCAGGATCAAGGGTATATGATTATAGTAGTTACAAATCAAGCAGGAATAGCAAAGGGTTTTTATTCAGAAGAAGATTCTATAAAGTTAAATCATTATATGGTGAATGAGTTTAAGAAGAAAGGTATAATTATTTCTAAAACATATTATTGTCCTCATAGAGATGAAGATAGTTGTAATTGTAGAAAACCTAAGCCAGGAATGTTTTTACAGGCTATAAAAGAATATAATATTGATCCGATAGTT
>JBGVLG010000199.1:0-16424 GCA_045124155.1 Anaeroplasma sp. | reverse complement strand
CTACTTCACCAGTTTTATAATATTTTTTTGTAAAATCAGATCTTTTATACATAAATAATCACCACTATTCTATACTTAATTATACCACAAAAAGAGAAAAAAGTATAGAAAAAAACTATACTTTTATCATTAATTTATATTATATATGTCAGTTGCTGGTTACCCAGTTATAAAACAAAAAAATAAGGGAGCTATTCACTCCCTTATGCAAAGATTAAATTTATTCAAGAACCATAAAATAAAAATAGTCACTTGAATTGTCTAGCGCCATAGCTCGATAGCACAAAAATGACGCGGTAGGCTAGCGGAAACTAATTTAGGTGTCTATTCTCTCAATTTTAACTAATGCTTTATTTCTATAGATTAGATCATTACGAGATGTAAATCCCATCTTTTCCCAAAACTCATTCCCTGCATTATTTCTTTCAAATACAACCAAGGCTACCTTATTTATTCCTAATTCTAGTAATGAATCTAAAGTTATTTCTACTAGTGCTTTCCCAATTCCTTGTTTACGATAATTAGGATGAACTGCCGTGTGATAAATGTATCCTCTTCTACCATCATTACCAACCATAATTACACCAATAACTTCATCAGCTTCTATTGCAAGATAGCAAGTATCTGGATTTCTATTTAGAAACTTTTCTATTCACTCTTTAGAGTCATCAAGATTATTTAATCCCATTCCTACACAAGACATCCATAGCGAATATACATTATCGTAATCTTCTATTTTCATTTTTCTCAAATACATAAATTAATACATCATTTCCTATTGTTTTTTATATGTTTTTCTTAAATAGCAATTATTGCTTTGGCTCGCCGTATTCGCGAACCATTGCTTCTATGGTTATTATCCATTGCTTTCCAAATTTAGTAATGTCTTTTCCACATTTGAATTTTCCATTTTTTATAGCGTGGCGCAATGTAGAATCATCTATATTCCACAGTTGTGCAGCATCACCAAGCGCCATAATACCGTCAAATCTAGATGGAACAATATTACCATTATAATAAAGCTCTTCTGCAGCTAAATCTATTTTATCGTTCCAAATAATACCATAACCACCAACATCTACATGCACTTTATAAAACAAATCATTTTCTTTTAATTCTTTGAAAATAGGTATTCGTTCAAACAATGGTTTAATATCATATATTTTTGATACACCCTCACAAAATTCAACAAATAACATATAATTATCTAAAGCTGTAACTGTCCTTACTGGATGAAAAATATATTTCACTGCATCCACCTCCTATTCTAATGGTTCAATTCTCTTAAATGACTGACTATCCCACATTTCACGCAGCTCAGCGATATGAAGATTCATCCACTCTAAAACTAGCTTTTCTGCCTTAATAGGAAGATCTCCATTGATTTTCGTCATATCTATTAATGAATACGTTGCCCTATGATCATTATAGATTGCATGAATATGTGGAGGATTATGTTCAGAACTCAAGAAATACATTTGGATAATAATACCATAGAATAATGCTATTGTAGGCATATTCTATTTCCTCCACATTTATTATATCACGATATCGTGAAACATTCAATAAAAAAGAAAAAAGACCTATTGCTAGGTCTCTATCTTTCGCTACTTTTTATGTAACATTTATGCTAAACAGGTTTGTCTTGCGACAACTGAGTTGCGTTTACAATGGCAGGACCAACAGGATTTGAACCTGTGCATGAGGGAGTCAAAGTCCCTTGCCTTACCGCTTGGCTATGGTCCTATATATATACACTCAAAAGAGTTCCTCATTATTGTACAAGAAAATATAATAAAAATCAAGTATTTTTTTATATTTTTTTATTAAAGAATTTTGAGTGCATAATATATTTCTTATAAACTATTTTTATATTCTAATACAAGCTTATCAGCTTTATTTACAAAACCTTCTAATTCATCCCAATTAGAAAGACTCGCACCTGATGCTTTCGCATGTCCTCCACCATGATATTCTTCAGCTAATAAATTGATTACAGGGCCACGAGAGCGTAGTCTAATTCTAATTTCAGTTGGATATTCAATAAATAACGCCCAAACAGGACAAAATTCAATAGTTGATATTACTGAAACTAAAGCAGCTGCCTCTTCATCAGTAACCTCATATTCATTAATTATATCTCTTGTAATAACTAAATATGCAAAACCATTATCAGTATATTTGAAATTAGATAATGCATAACCCTTAAGCTTTAATGTTTTTAAGGTTTCTATTGATAAGTTATTATCTACATAGCCTAAATCTACACCATTATCTAATAATAATGCTGCAGCATTAAAGGTTCTTGAATTTACACTATCAAATTTAAATCTTCCTGTATCAGTATAAATTCCTACATATAAAGCTAAAGCAGCTTCTTTATTCATTATTAATTGATCACTAAATTTCATATAAAATTCAGTGATAATTTGACTACATGCTGGTGAGGTAGTATCAACATATTGATAATCACCATAATCATCTACAGGAATATGATGATCTATTTTAATTGAATATTTAGATTTAACATATCTTTGGTCTGATAATCTTTCGCTAGTTGCACAATCAACACAAATTGACAATGCATTTTCAAATAATGATTCATCTTCTAATATTGATGGGGCACCTACAAATGAAACATAATCACTAGTAGTACCAGTTATAATAATATTCTTTTGAGGAAATGATGCCTTTAAAATATGGTATAGTCCATATTGACTTCCAATACAATCACCATCAGGACGAACATGACCATGAATAATAATAGTATTATATTCTTTTATTTTCTGCAAAATATGATCCATAAAATTACTTCCCTTCTATAAAGAATTTTATCATATTATTATATCAAACTCAAATATTATCTAACTAGAATCGTACGTATAACTAAATAAACTAAAAATGCTACATAAATACCAATTAATACAAAACCATGCTTCTTTTCAAGCTTTCCTCTTAAAGAGAGAATAAACACTAATAAAGTAGCTGCCATCATAACTGCAAGTTCAACCCACATTTGATTATTTAAGGTTCCTAAATCACAAATAGTTGCAGAAATTCCTAAAACGAAAATAATATTAAAAATATTAGAACCAATAACATTACCTAATGCTAATTCATTTTGACCTTTTCTTGCAGCAACAATACTAGTAACAAGCTCAGGAAGACTTGTGCCTACCGCAACAATAGTTAATCCTACTAATGATTCAACCATTTCGCGCTGTAATCCACAAGAAACTGCAATATTAACTGCACTTCTTTGGGCTCCGTAAACTACAAATTCACCACCAAGCATAATACCAACAATACCAATTAAAGTAAAGATTATTGCCTTTATTAAAGGCATATCCTTTACCTCTTCTACTGCATCCTGCTCTTCTGGATGCTTTTTTGCATTATAAATAAGAAAGAATATATAAATAGGAATAAATACTGCTAAAATAATACCTTCCCATCTTGCAATACCATAAGGATAACCATTAAATGAAAAGAATAAAGCTAATATTACTAATAATGCGGTAATTCCTATTAAAAATGGAAATTCTCTTTTACAAATACTCTTTTTTACAATAATTGGAGTAAAAATACAGCTAAAGCCTAACACTAATAATAAATTACAAATATTAGACCCAACAACATTACCTATAGCTATATTAGCTGTAGTACCATTTATTAAAGCCTGAATAGACCCCGATACAGATACAGCAAGCTCAGGACAGCTTGTTCCTATTGCGACTACTGTTAATCCTATTATTAATGGTGATACATGTAGCTTTTGAGCTATAGCACTTGCTGCATCAACGAAAATATCACAAAATTTTACTAAAAATATAACTCCAACAACTAAAAATGCAATATAAATTAAATATTGCGCCCAGCCTATATTACTAATAGCCTGATCTAATAAATCCCATAAAGCATCTAACATATTTTTTTCTCCTCGTATAATATGTAGTGTGGATTTAGGCCTTGGATAAGCCTAGCTACATATTGGTATTTTTGAAGTCCTAGTGTTATAATCTTATTTAGATATAACTTGATTAATGTGCTTTCGACTCCTTGCGGCTGGACCGCTTCTGAAAGCTTGCAAACCTGCTTGATTGACATATTCCTCTTACCAGTAGTTGTTCACCTGCTTCACTCAATTATCCATGAAGTCAGGATAGTTCTTATTCCCGCGAGGTTGAGGTTATCTTTCAAGGCTAGGACTTCATTTATATCTAATTCAAGAAAGAAGGTATTACCTCATGTCTGTTTTAAATTCTTTATTCGTAGGTATTGATGTTTCTAAAAATTCTAATCAAGTCTATGCGATGAATTTTGACCAGAAAAAACTACTATCTTTTTCTGCTTCAAATGATTCAGAAGGTGCTTCTAAAATAGAAGCTAAACTGATAGAATGTTTAAACAAAAATAACTATGAACATGTAGTAATAGTACTTGAGTCTACAGGTATGTACGCTTTCCATATTGCTACATATTTATCATCTTCAGAGCTTCTAGCGAAGTATTCTGTACTAGTTTACTGTATCAATCCTAAGACTAGTCAAAATTACCGTAAAAGTTTCTCTGAGATGGATAAAACTGATCCTAAAGATTCATATATCTTAGCTGATATGGCTCGTGTAGGTAAAGTTAAAGATTTAACTCCTGTAAAAGGTCCACAAAAACTTGCTTTACAAAGACTAACTCGTCATCGTAAACATATTTCCGAACAAATTGTTAGAGAAAAATTATATGTTTTAAATAACATTTTCCTTAAATTCTCTGCTTTTGACCGTAAATATGATGGTTTATCACCATTTTCTGATCCTTTTACTGCTACTGCACAAGCTATATTACTTGAATATAAATCTCCCGAAGAAATCGTCAATACTTCTATTGAAGATTTAACTTCTTTTATTTCTACTGCCTCTAAAAATCGTTTTGCTGATTCCAAAAAGGTAGCTGAAACCTTAACTAAATGTGCTCGTATGTCTTATCGATTAGATAAAGCCGCTTACGAACCTATTAATACTGCCATTGCTTCATCTTTAGCCATCTTAAGGTGCCTTGAAAAGGAATTGAAGCATATTGATAAAGAAATTGCCAACCTATCTAAAGGATTCAATTCTGACGAATATGATTGTCTTATTTCTATTCCTGGTATTGGCCCAACATTCGCTGCTGGAATACTATCTGAAATAGGCTCAATTAAACAATTTGATAATGAAGAAGCTTTGGCCAAATACGCAGGACTTACATGGCATCGTCATCAATCAGGCGATGATGAATATGAAGACACTCCAATGACTAAAACAGGTAACTCTTACCTAAGATATTATATTGTTGAGGCTGCAACAATGGCGATTCTTCATAATCCAGTTTATACACAATATTATCAAAAGAAATTTACTGAAGTTAAAACTCATCAACATACTCGCGCTATTGCTTTAACTGCCAGAAAACTTGTAAGATTGATTTATGGATTATTGAGTAAAAATCAATTATACAAAGCTAATTAATTTATTTTTGATTAACCATACCTCGTTTTAAAAACCTATCAAGCATAGGTTCTTTTGTGTTGTTCCTTATATGTCTATATATCTATAAATTATTTATTTTTATCTATTGACATATTACCGGTATGCTTTTATTAAAAAAATAAAGACTATATATTCCCATTACTGAAAATATATAGTCTTGAAATTTACTATAATACCGGACATAAAGTCGAGATGACGATATTATAACCAATAAATTGGTTTTCTACTCCCTATATAATATTTATTTCTGAGAATATAAAGATGATATTTTATAAAAATCTACTCCTCTAATGAAATCATCAATTATATTATCTGTAATTTCAAAAGATTTATTAATTTCATCTAATTCTTCTTTAGTAAATTTTTTTAATACCCAATCAATAACTGGTATAACAGGACTTCTATCAATACCTATTTTGACTCTTTTATATTCTTCTGTTTTTAAATGTAAAGCTATATTTCTATGACCATTATGGCCACCACAGCTTCCTTTAGCTCTTAATCTAATTCTACCTAAATGAGAATCCAAATCATCAGAAAATACAATTATATCCTCAATATCAATTTTATAATAGCTACAAACTAATTGAACACTTTCTCCTGAAAGATTCATATAGGTCATAGGCTTTAATAAAATAGCCTTATTACCATTATAATTGACTTGAGCAATCATTCCCTTAAGCTTACTTACCATAGAAAATTCAATATTATTTTTTGATGCATAATGATCTAAAGCCATAAATCCTGCATTATGTCTTGTATTTTCATACTGCACTCCAGGATTACCAAGACCAATAATTAATCTCATATTATAACAATTCTCTCTTAGTTTTATCATAAGAATATGTGAATAAGCCTGATAATGGCTCATCAGATAATATTCTTAATATACCATGACCTAATAATTGACCAACTGATAAAACTTTAATCTTATCAATTTTCTTAGCTGGGTCTAATTTAATTGTATTAGTAATAATCATTTCCTTTAAACAAGAGTTCTGAATTCTTTCAATTGCAGGACCAGATAATACACCATGAGTACAAGCAGCATAAACCTCAACAGCTCCAGCCTCCATTAATGCCTTTGCTCCAATTGTAAGAGTACCTGCAGTATCACACATATCATCAACTAAAATACAAGTTTTACCCTTTACATCACCAATGATATTCATAACCTCAGCCTTATTTGGTTCTGGACGACGCTTATCAATAATAGCGATTGTAGTATCTAATACTTTAGCAAATTCTCTAGCACGAGTAGTACCACCATGGTCAGGAGATACAACTACAATGTTTTCTAAATGCTTATCCATTAAATAATTACATAAAATAGGTAATCCCATAAAATTATCTACTGGGATATTAAAGAATCCTTGAATTTGTGCAGCATGGATATCCATACAAATTACACGATCAGCACCTGCAGTTTGTAATAAATCCGCAACAAGCTTAGCTGAAATAGGCTGACGACTTCTAGCCTTTCTATCTTGACGGCTATATCCATAATATGGAATAACTAAATTAATAGTTTTTGCAGATGCACGCTTTAATGCATCACACATAATTAATAATTCCATTAAATGATCATTTACTGGCGCACTTGTTGGTTGAATAACAAATACATGATGACCACGAACAGTTTCATTAATCTGTACATTAATTTCACCATCAGCAAAATGTAATACATCACAGCTAGATAGTGGAATACCAATAGAATCACAAATCTCTAAAGCTAATTCCTTATTTGAGCTTAAACTAAAAACTTTTACTTTTTTTCCCAATAAAATTGACATGAGAATTCCCCCCCTAAATTTAAAATCCGTCGATAATTATATCACAATAATCACTAGAAAAAAACTAGTTTTTACAACTTTCATATATATTTTTAACGAAAGCTTCTATTATAAATATTATTACTTAAAGAAATCTCTTTTATTAAATCCTGCAAATAAAAATCTTCTAAAAGCTCTAGCATTAGATAACCATACTACATTATAATTATTCTTTTCATTTTTTAACATTCTAGGTACACAATAATCAGCAATTACATCAGGATAATCTCCTAAAATATTATAAACCTTCTTAGTTTTTTCAGGCAATTCAATATGAGTACTTCCTCCATTTGCAGAGGTAATAAATTCAGTAATCATAATTCCTGGTGTTAATCTACAAACCTTCACTTTATCATTAGTAACATCATGAGCTTCCTTAGCTAATGATAAAGTAAAATAAGTAATAGCTCTTTTTGTAGTACCATATAGTGTTAATCCGGTCATCATTGCATCATTAGATCCATATCCTTCAACGTTATATATTTGACCAAAGCCTTGTTCCTTCATTCCTTTAAAGGCAATTTTAGAACCTAAAATAGCACCTTTTAGATCGATATCTAAAATAAATGAAATTTCTTTTTCACTTAATTCATAAACTGGTTTATCAGGAGAATTAACTCCTGCATTATTAATCCAAATATCTACATTATTAAATTCTTCTTTAGCTATATTCCATAAATTCTCTAAATCATTATAGCTAGTTACATCAGCCTTTACTTTTATAGCCTTTGTAGTATCAGGTTTAATTTTATTTAATTCAACTAATGCTTTTTCTAAATTAGCCTCATTAATATCTGATATTACAACATTACAGCCTAATTCTTTAAATTTTTTTGCCTGACATAGACCAAAGCCTCTTGCAGAACCTGTAATAACAACTGTTTTCATACATTTCTCCTAACTTTCAATTATTAATTTTTTAATTTCCAAAGGAATATCTTTAATTTCTAAATTTGGCTTAGCTATTAAATAGCCCTGAACATAATCAGCTCCAGCCTCTTTAACACATTTTAATTCTTCAATTGTTTCAACACCTTCAGCAATAACTAAAATATTATTCTTTTTACAAAATTCTATTAGTGATTTTGCAAACATTAATTTTTTATTATCAATATTTATTTCTCTAACTAATAAACAATCAAGCTTAATATATTTTGGAGAATAATTTAATATCATTCCAATATTATTAAATCCAGTACCATAATCATCTATTGCATAATTAATATTTAAATTTTTTAGAGAACTTGTTTTTGATTTTAATATATCAGTTTCTCCAAAATCCTCCTCTATTATTTCTATAACAATATTATTGAAATAATCTTTATATTTTTCAATAATTATAGATAAATCACTCTCTGATAATTGTTGACTTGAAATGGAATTAATAAATACTTTTTTATTAATATTTGATTTTACAAATTTTTCAAGAGCTGTAAAAATTGTTAATTTTTCAATATCATATAACCTATTGTATTTTTTTGCATAATCTATAACATCAATTGGTGATTTAAATTCATCAATTGTAGGTCTCATTAGAGCCTCAAATCCTAAAACCTCTCCAGTATGAATATCAACTATAGGCTGATAAGCATAGTCAATACACTTATCATTAATTAATTGAATTAGCTTATCATGTAAACTATTTTCATTAATATATTGTTTATAGGCATTATTATCAAAATATGCAATCTTATTCTTACCTGATTTTTTTACAGTATACATTGTAAAATCAGCTCTTTTTTTAAGCTCTGAAAGTGATAATTCTCCATTGCTTATGGCAATACCACAAGATAATGATACATAAATTCTTTTAGTATAAGCTTCAAAATAAATATCTTTAATGTTGCTAATTTCTTCACCAATTTCTTCAATTTGATTATTAATTGGATTATCTAAATATAAAATATATTCATCTCCTGAAATATGACTTGCATATAGGTTAGCATATTTTTTGTGAATATCTAATAAATAATTACCAACAATATTAATATATTCATCTCCAAAATCGTGTCCATAATCATCATTTATCATTTTAAGATTATCAATATCAATCATGTATAAAGCACCTGGATTATTTCTTTTAATTAAGCTTTCTACCTTTAATGAAAAACCTCTTCTATTTAATAATCCAGTAAGAACATCATAATCTCTTTCATATTCAATTTTCTTTTTTTCTTTATATTCATCTGTTAAATCAATTAAAGTAATAACACAGCCCTTACTTGAAACATTTGTTTTAAACTGGATAAAATTATCATTGATATTTAATAAAAATTCCCCTGAGACACTAAAAATATTATTTTCTATATCTTTCATAGAAATAGTTGAAGATATGATATTATCGAAAATATTTAATACTTTTAACTTGAATTCACCTAGCATAACAGTTGTACCTTCATAATTAATTCCTAACATAGAATAAAATTTTGAAGTAGTATTAACTATGTTATCTTCAATAGAATATTCCGCCAATGCAATATTCATGTTAGTATCTTCTATTAATCTATTTATTTTATTATTAATTTCTAAATTTTTTTCAAAATAAATTGATAATTTTGATAATAATACATCAACCTCATATATCTTTGTTTTAGGAATGTCTAAGATATTTTCTTCATTAATGCTTCTGGACACTTTTCTAATAGGTCGAATAATAAAAATAGTTATTAAAAATATAATTAAATTAATTGCAACAAAACTAATTATATAAATTAACATTACTTGATTTATAGCAAGCTTGCTTGCGCTAAATAATACATTCATTGGTATTATTCCAACAATATACCATCCTTCAGAATTATTATTTTCATTATCATTATAAAGCTTTAATTCTTCTTCATAATAATACTCAATTGTACCATTATTATCAAAACTATAAATATTTGTAAAATCTGTTTTTTCTAAATTTATATCAGATATTTCAGGTATACTATAATCTAAATATGCTGAAAATACATTTTGAATTTCATTATTATACTTTCTAATTAGTCCTATATTTAAATTATCTCCTTTATTAATTTGATACATAGATGATTGTAGATAATTTCTTGTAAGTCCAATCCCAACAACTCCAATTACATTATTTTCAAAAAATAAAGGGATAGAATATGTTAACAATCTACTTTCTTCAATTATTAAATCAGAATTCCAAATTCCATATTCTCGTTTTTCTGATGAGGAAATTAATCTAGTATTTTCTATTGGCTTTCTAAAAAAATCAAAATTGTTCAAATCACTATATTTAAATTCATAGACATTGCTATTCATTAAACATCCTTGACTATAATAATGTTTTATAACATCGAAAGGAGCAGCTAATACTTCTATTTCTTTAATATTTTCCTTAGTTGGACTCATTGTTCTAAGAAAAATCATATCTTTATTTTCATCATTCGAATTTAAAATAATAAAACTATTTGTAACATGATTTCTCATTATAATATCAGATATTAAATCAGCTTGATACATCAATAATTTCTTTCTATTATTTGTATCTTCTAACACTTCATTTATAGTAATATTATTATCATCTAAATAATCTTTTGTATTAGAAATGATTGAATCATAAACATATTCTAAATTAGACCATTTATTATACATAGAGGATTCCATATAGTTTTTTCTAATATTAACATTTGATTCAAAATTATTTATTAAAGCTTCATTTAAGGTAGTTCTAGCTACACCAAAATATAGTATTAATACTAATATAATACTTTGAATTAAAGTCAATATTAACATTGGTATTAAAATTCTTAATTGAATTGTCCTAAAATGGAATCTTTTTTTCATATTTTTCCTCTATTTTAAAATTTAGCTTCTATTGTTTTTTTTAATTCAGTGAACCATTCTTCAAATTTTTCATTTGATGTATATTCATTAATAACTTCTTTTGCTGATCCTTTATTTACTACATTATTTCTAGCTTCTTTTGAGGTATTTGCTAAATAATCTCTTAGTGCATTTCTATAATTTGTTCCGTTTGCACCAACAATATTTGTATACATTTTATATTCTTCTAATGTTTGTTTACATACTTCGAAGTTTTTCTTCATATATGAATCTTCTATTTTCGAAATAAAATCTGATGATAATCCATCTTTAGTAGAAGGAAAATATCCAGATAATTCTGCAAAGCTATTAATATTTTCTTTATTACATAGCCATTTTAAAAAGTCTACACATGCCTTTTCACGATTATTATCTGATTTTGTAACGCAGAATCCAGCACCCTGACTAACTGCATATTTCTCTTTTCCTTCAAAAATTGGAGCAGGCATTATTTCAGCTTCTATATTATGAGTATTTGTTTCGCTATCAATTACTTTATTAGGGAAATATTTAGCTGAAGATGTAGAACCTATATAGCATAATATATCACCTGATTTTAATGCATCAGATCTATATTTTCCAGCATCTGAAAAATATCCTTTAACATATGGTACATAGTAAGATTCCCATAATTTTTTAAATACTTCTTTATCAAAATTGATACCAAAAGTATCATTCGAATAATGAAGAATATCTATTCCTAATTGCTTTGCACCAATTACAAAATAATTATCCAATGAATCTCTACCAAAGAATGCTTTTCCTGTTTTATTATAATAAACCTCAGCTATATTAATAATACCTTCTATTGTATTAAAATCATTATATGAAATATTTAATTCTGGATAAGTATTTAAAAATAAATCAAAATCAGTTTTATTAATATATAAAGCCTCAGTAGATTTAGCTACTGGTAATATTTTTAATGAATTATCATTATAAAATTTACCTTCATTTAAATATCCTTCATTAAAATTTTTTAATTCTTCTTGAGAAAAATAAGAATCTATACTTGCTATTTTATTATATCCATCTAATTCAAAAGCACAATCTGGATATGCTAAAAAGATATCAGGCATTTCCTCAGATCCAACTTTGCCTTGAGCTGAATCTAATAATGCCTTTAATAAATCAGATACTTGTGAACCTTTTGAAAGTGATGATACTACTATTCCCTTTTCTTTTCCTCTAGTATTATTATAATCATCTATAATTTTTTCAAAGGAGCTTTGAGTCGTACCATTATAATAAGTCCAAATTTCTAATGAGTATTGATCATTAGCAGGTTGTGAACAAGATACAAATGTTAATGCTAATAAGAATAAAACAAATAACGAAAAAAACTTTTTCATATTTACCCCCCTTTATATATTTAATCGAAATATCTATATATAGATTATATTAATAATTAAATAAATAATCAACATATAGATTAATAATATTATTTATAATAGTTTTTTTAATAAGATAGCTTGTTCGATCTTCAATAAAATCATCTTATCTAGTTCTTCATTAGAATCTGTTAAATCAGGTACCATAATTACATTACAGCCAGCAGAATAAGCACTTTTTATTCCATTAGGAGAATCCTCAATAACTAAAGTAGTACTAGGTAATATATTATAATTATTACATAATTCAATATAGATATCCGGATAGGGTTTCCCTCTTTTAACTGTGTTAATAGTTTTTATTTCATAAATATAATCTAACAAATCATAATGCTTAAGATGCTTTTTAATGATTTCATTTATAGAAGATGAAGCAATAACAATTTTATAATTATTATTTTTTAAATATTTCAATAATTCTTTTATATGATGTTTCAATGGGAAATAATCTTTTATTAAAGCTTTATTCATTATCTCTATTCTTTTATTTCTTACTAAATTAAAATTATCCATCCCAAAGAATAATGATGAAGCAATAGATGAATCACAGCTTCTTAATGATAATAATTCTTCATGAGTAAGTTTATAATCATAAAATAATGAAGATTCCTTCCATGCTTCATAATATTTGGGTTCCGAATCAACAATCACACCATCGAAATCGAAGAAAATATATTTAGATGAAACATATTTTTTTAAATCCATTTAAAATCATCCTTTTATTATTTTTTTTAAGTAAATTGTACATCATTTTACAGTTTTTTGCAAAGAATTAACTACAAAAAATAGCCCAGGTATTAAAGCCTGAGCCAATAATCTTATGTTATATAGAGTTATTTGATATTATTTTTATCATTATTTATAAACTGTTAATAATTTATTTAATCAGCTATATTATTTAAATAAAAAGAGAAATAATAAAATGGTAGAGTAAGTAATTGATTTTCTTCATTATATCCATATTGATTTGAAGAAACCTTTATTGCAATATCTTTTTTATTATGATTTCTAAATTCATTCAAAGAATTTAATCTAGATTTCCCTTTTTTCACATCGATAGGAATAATTCTTCTATTAAATATGATTTACCTACTTGTCGTGCCCCCATACCATTAAAGGCTTTCTTCTAGAATCATTCATCCACTCAATTAATTCATTTAGGTATTTTCTTCTTGCAATATCATTCCTTATTAAATAGCAATTTACACCTTTTTGCAAGTAAATTATAGTGTCAATTTACACCTTTTTGCAAAAAAAGCAAGGTGAGAAGGAGACTGCTTAATATCTTTATCTTTGCAATTTCCTTTATTAAATAATTAACTCTTAGAGAAGTGCAACATACAGAAAATACGGCATTCTTTCATTCTTTTGTTACCTACCTGTGTCTTACGGAGAGCTGCCTAGGGCTCTCCTAATAGAAGTCCAAAATAGCCTATTGACATACTTGCAGCACCTGCAAATGATGCAAGCATAGGTCCTGCATATGAAAATGAAGAACCTAAAAAAACTGGACTTTTAAATTTAGTAATTAATAGATAAACAATAGTTCCAATTCCAGCACCAAATAATGCAGCTGATTGACTCATTCCATTTCCTACAATCATAGGTAAAGAAATAGTTCCAGCTAAAGTCGCCATTAACTGCTGAATTGCAGCTATAATTATTTTATTTAACAGGTGGCTTATCTTCAACATTATAATACATATTCATAATCTTAATCCTCAACTAATTACTTATTTTCTAAAAACAAAGGAACTATTTCTTGTTTATCTACATCTACTAATCCTAATGTTGTAATTTTAAGATGAGGAATAACCACAAGTCCCATAAATGCCATTAACATAAACGGCTCAATATCATAATTAGAGCCTATCTTTCTTGCTGAATTTCTAACATTTTCATTTTCATTAGAAATCTCTTTAGCAGATTTTGTAGTCATCAATCCTGCCAAAGGTAGAGCCATTTGAGCTAATACATGACCATTTTCAACTACGCAAAGTCCGCCACCCATTTTTTTAATAGCATTACCTGCTATAGCCATATCCTTATTATTTGTACCAATAATAACTAAATTATGCGAATCATGTGAAACAGATGAAGCTATGGCACCTGACTTCAGCCCAATTCCCTTTATATAACCAACTCCTTTGTGGTTAGTATATAAATGTCTTTCACATACTGCAATTTTTAAAATATCTTTTTCAATATCAATTCCATTATTCTTATTAAAGTTTAATTTACAAATTAATTCATTTGATAATAATTGGTCCTTAATGATTTCAATAACTCTACAATCTGTATGCTTATCTTCAATATAAAAATCGTCTTCTTTTAAATCATCCATATAAAATGTACGATAAATATTTTTAAGTATTTCTGGTCTTACATTTGGTATTTCAAAATCAATTACCCTCTTGTTTTCCACAACTAAATTACCATTAACATAAACATCATTAATATCAATAGTATTTAAATCATTTAATACTAAAATGTTTGCCTTATATCCAGGTGCTATTGCACCAACATTTTTTAAACCAAAGCATTGCGCCGCTTGCAAGGATGCCATTCTAATTCCTGTAATAGCACTTTTACCTAAAGAAACTGCTTTTCTAATAATATTATCAATATGTCCATTCATTAATATATCATGTGGATGCTTATCATCTGTAACAAGCAAGCATCTTTGACAATAAGGCTCATCAAACAAGGAAATAAGTCCTTCAAGATTTCTAGCACTAGTTCCTTCTCTTATCATTACCCATTGTCCTTTTTGAATTCTTTCTTTGGCCTCTAATTCACTCGAACATTCATGATCATCTGTTATTCCAGCAACTATATATTTATCAAGCGCCTCACCTGTTAGTAATGGCGCATGGCCATTTATAATCTTATTCATTTTCTTAGCATCATTAATCTTTTCCATTACCTCTAGATCATCATTTATAACACCAGGATAATTCATCATTTCTGCCAAACCTAAAACTCGAGGATGAGAATAAAAATACTTTAAATCTTTTGCAGTCAGTTTAGCACCTGACTCATCAAATTTAGTTGCAGGAACACAAGATGGTAGCATTATATATGTTGTCATTGGAAGTCCTTCACTAGATGATAATATAAACGCAAGACCATCTAGTCCACAAACATTGCATATTTCATGTGGATCAGCCACAATTGCTACAGTACCACAAGGTAAGCAAACCTTCGCTAATTCATGAGGCATCAAAGTTGTGCTTTCTATATGAATATGGCCATCAATAAAACCAGGACATAAAATTTTATTTGATACATCAATTATTTCATCTGCAGTATCATAATTCCCTACTCCAAGTATCATTCCTTCAGTGCTCATTAGCACATTCTTTTTTTCTAAACTATTAGTAAATACATTTACAATCATTCCATTTTTAAGTAATCTTGTCATATAAAACCTCACTTGCATAAATCTTCCGAATAACCATTAAGACCTATATAAATAAATAAATTCACATCAAAACTTGTACAATTTTTTGATACGTTTACTATTCAAGGCCTTATTGAAAGCTCTAATTCATAATAATCATATGATACATTAGTATTTATTACATCTAGAGTACCTGACAATGTCACTTCTACTTTTGTAAGTGATTTTTAGTCAAACTAACTAAATCAGGAACAATCTAACCTACATATGTATTCCTCCTAAGACTATGGTAGACAAAGGTCCAAACTGAAAGTGTACCTCTATTTGCTATATCTTATTTCTTCCATAACCCATGTAAATTGCAGTACTCATAGGCTGCCACAAATTCTTCTCCATCCGCAAGTTTAAACTCTGCTCTTGGTTTATCTGTATATTCTAATTT
>JBGVLG010000198.1:0-11954 GCA_045124155.1 Anaeroplasma sp. | reverse complement strand
TCGTTCACGCGGCATTGCTCGGTCAGACTTTCGTCCATTGCCGAAAATTCCCTACTGCTGCCTCCCGTAGGAGTATGGGCCGTTCTCAGTCCCATTGTGGCCGTTCAACCTCTCAGTCCGGCTACGCATCATCGCCTTGGTAGGCCTTTACCCTACCAACTAGCTAATGCGCCGCAGGCCCCTCTTATAGCGGATTTCTCCTTTAAACGATTAATCATGTGATTTGTATCGTCCTATCCAGTATTATCCATCGTTTCCAATGGTTATCCTCGTCTTTAAGACAGGTTACCTACGTGTTACTCACCCGTTCGCCATGGTTAAGCAAGCTTAACCATTCGACTTGCATGTATTAGGCATGCCGCCAGCGTTAATCCTGAGCCAGGATCAAACTCTCCAAAAAATTTATTTTTTGTTTGTTTTTAATCTTTTTTGCTCAATTCTTTAAAAGAATTTATTGTTCTTTTCTTTACGTTTCGTTCGTCATATACAGTTTTCAAAGACTCATATCTCACGGCTCAATAAGTCGTGCTCTCATATTATACTATACACATTTTTTAAAGTCAACAACTATTTTATCTTTATGATATTTTTTAAACGCTTTCATTGTTTATTGACAAAATCATTCGTCAAATAGCACTACAAATGTCAAATTTTTTACATAGTTTAATTAATATTTATCAGAATGCGCCACAATTCTATCTTTGTTTCCTTTACCATAGATTTTGTATTTGAAAAATATAACCTGAAATAAAATGCTGTTCTATACTTTTGTGTAAAGAACCTCGCTCAAGAGAAGATTTATATAATTAGTTTATCCAAATGGTCAATTAACACCATATTTTTTATGTATAAATATATAGAGTCTCTCATTAATTAAAAACTACTTGTATATACTATTGATAGATTTGAAAAAAAGTAAGAGAAAAACCATAAGTGTATAAAAAATACACTTGATATTGACTTCGGCCAGTTTACAAAATATAATTTAAGTGTATAAAAAATACAGTAGGAGGAAAAAACAATGCTTACAAATATAAAAATCGTAAATGTAAATTCAATAGGTACTTGTGAAATTGATTTTTCAAAAGATAAATATAAATATCTTGAAGATAATTTGTTAGGAGATTATGTTAATCCTATCGCTTTATATGGTCATAATGGTTCAGGTAAAACATCATTATTAAAAGCCATAGGACAATTTATATCTTTATTAATTAATCCAGTTGATAATTTAGATCCATTTATTGTCAACCAATTTTCTCTTAATAAATATGTTAATGACGAGAAAAATGGAATTCAAAATATTTCTGATATTACTGGTTCTATTGAACTTCATTTTACATTGAATAATATTAAATACGAATATTATATTTCTACAAGTAGATTAAGAAGAATAGAAAAAGAATACTTAAAATCAGATGTAACCATTTTTTCACGTGATGTAACATCAGAAACATTTATGGGTAAAACGCAAAAGTTTAGTGACTTAAGATCGTTGTTAGTTCCTTCAATTAGATATTTAGCTGCCGAAAAAATAAATAATAATGATATCCAAAATGTTTATAAATTTTTGATATCCTTTACTTTTATTGACTTACCTTATCAACATGCGGGTGCCTTTGTAACATCGAAATTATTTAATAATATGTCAAGAGCAGACTTAATAGTTTCTAAATCAGAAGATGTAAAAAAGATTTTGATGGATTACAAAGAGTTCCCTATTTATAGTGTGCTAAAAAAAGAATCACATGATGTGAGTGTACCAGCTGGCTATTATATTAAATATGATGGTATTGATGGTGAAATACCATTTGATTTAATTTCTGCTGGTATGTTAAACCAAAGTACAATACTTTCAATCCTTGTATCATTACCTGATGATTCTGTTTTATTTGTCAATGAACTAGAACAGTCTCTTCATCCTTCTGCAATAATGTCATTTTTGAAAGTAATAAAAAAGAAAAAAATACAATTAGTTTTCTCTTCACATAATACATATATTCTTCAAAGTATGCGTCCGGATCAAATATATTTTGCAAATTGGAAAAATTGTAGTTCTTCTTATTCAAGATTATCTAGAATTTATCCAAATATAAGAGAGATAAATAATATTGAAAAAATGTATTTATCATCATTATTTGATGAGGCTATAAAAAATGTATGATAATTATTTATTAATTGTTGAAGGAAAGAAGACTGAGCCTAATATATTTGAAAAGGTACTTGCGAAATATGGATTTAATGTTATCAAGTCGGAAACTCCAATTACCGCAGATGATGAATTTCATTTTGAAAAGACTGAAATGAAAAAAATAAAAAGAATGTTGTCATTATCCAAGGACCTAGAAATAGAATACATGATTTTTTGATCCTCTATAACGAACATAGTGATTCATTAGAAAGGGTTTTTTCTAATGCGATGACTACATTTAAAGGAATATTTCTTATGTATGACGTTGATCATAATGATAATAAAGATGTAGAGGAAATGTTTAATAGATTTCCTGATGAGTCTTCTGGATTACTATTACTTAGTTCACCATGTATAGAAGTACTTGGTGAATATGATTACAATCGTTCACTATTTTATAATAATTTAAAAGAATATAAATCTGATTTAAATATTCACTATAATAAGAAATATGGCAATGTAGAAAATTATATTGTTGAAAATTTTGAAAAGTTATGTATTCATTTTTTAGATTATAATTATAAAACATATAATGCACCTAACATAATGGAACATCCACAATTAATTATTTCAAAAATAAATGAGGATAATAAAAGAGTAAACTATCCAAAAGATTCTCCTTTAAAGTCTTATGTTATTTATAATTATTTAACAACAGTTGTTTATGTATTCCTTGCATATATTAATGGACTAACACGCGAAATAAATAATTATGAAATAGTTAGAAATTATTTGTTAAACCTTAAATAACTGTAGCAAGCTGTCGATGAAGTGTCGGGAGCTTGTTTTTTTTGTGCCTCTAGACCAGTGAAAATTAATAATCGGAAGAAGTTGAAAAAGGTGGTCTTTCAAGACAATGGTTATCAACTTCGACGAATCCACCGCCGGTAGGGCAAATATAAATAGAAATTGTAGTTTCAGTGGCTGGACAAAATAGACCTATTTTGGAATTTTTTTAGTGATAATTAGTAAAATAGTGAAAATTTGCAATTGCATGAAGTTCATTCTTTTCAGTATAGAGGAGGCCTCAGCATTAAAGTAATTCTCTTTGAGAATAAAAATATTATGAAAAATAATGATAAATTAATGAAAATATTTAAATAAAGAAATTAAAGAATTATCATTACTATAAAAAAAGGTTCTTTCCAAACTGAGTTAGTTTAGAAAGAAACCTTTTATTATTCAATTCCTATTATGTAGCTATATAGCTCCTGTCCTCCAGGGATAGGATAAATTTCTACAAATTGATTATATTCTAACAATAAATCATTTAATTCATTTATTTCATCAATAGATGAATCTTTTCCAGTAAAAATTGTAAATACCTGCATATCAGCAATGTCAGGAATCAATCTTATTGCATCCTTCATTGCCTCAATTCTACTTTTATTACAAGATAATAATTTGTCATTATAGATACAAATATAATTATCTTTAATTACCTTTACACCATCAATTACAGCATCTCTTACAGCATATGTAACCTCTAATGTATTAGTATTATCAATTATTTGTTTTTGTTCAGCTATAATATCTTCTAATGAATTATCAAAATTTAGCATAGAAATAGCACTATAGCCTTGTGAAATGCTTTTACTTGGAATAACTATTATATTAGCTTTATCATATGCTTCTTTAGCTTGATTAGCTGCCATAATAATATTTGAATTATTTGGATATACTAAAATATTATCAGCATCTAATCTTTCAAAGCAATTAATAAAATCCTCTGTCGAAGTATTCATAGTTTGGCCACCAGAAATAACCTCATCAGCACCAATTTCTTTAAATGAATTAATGATTCCATTTCCATTACCCACTGCAACTACAGCGTATTCCTTATGAACCTTCATAGGCTTTGGTGTATTTAAATCATTTTCAGAATGTTGAACATTCATATTTTCAATCTTAATAGTTAAATATTCTCCATATTTTCTAAATTCCTGAAGAACAAGTCCCGGATTAAAAGTATGAACGTGAACCTTTATAATATCATCATCCTTAAATGAAACAATTGACTCTCCATCTATTGACTCTAAATAAGAATTAATAATTTCTAAATCAAATGTTTTAGGATCAACCTTACTATTTTGTAGCTGTAAAATAAACTCTGTACAATAGCCATAAGTCAATTCGCTATCAGCATTAAAAGTAGATACATCAAGAGATGTACCCTTTGCCTCTAACATATTTGCCTCAATACTTTCGCCATTAATATACTTAAGCATTCCTTCTATAACAAGTAAAAATCCAGCTCCACCTGAATCAATTACTCCTGCTTCCTTTAAAACTGGTAATAGATTAGGAGTGTTCATCAAAGCATTATCAGCATATTTTATATATGATTTTAAATAATCTTCTATTGTAGTATCTTTAGTTAGTGCTGCATAAGCTTTATCACCAGCTTCACGCATTACTGTTAAAATAGTACCCTCAGTTGGATTAGAAACAACTGAATATGCCTGTTTAGTACCCATTTTAAATGCTTCAGCAAGTTCCTTTACACTAATTTTTTCTTTTCCACTTACAGAAATAGAAACTCCTTTAAAAAATTGTGAAAGTATTACTCCAGAATTTCCTCTAGCACTTAATACCATTGCTCGAGCCATAGCCTTTGTTAATTCTCCAATATTAATTTTCGAATTAGTAAGACCTTCTTTGGCACCACCCTCGATAGTCATACTCATATTTGAACCTGTATCACCATCTGGTACTGGGAATACATTTAAGGCATTAATTCTTTCCTTTTCATTAGCAAGGTTTTTTGCACCATTAGCAACCAAATTAGAAAAATCAATACCATCAATTAAATCCTTCATAAATACTACTCTCCACTTGAAATAGTGACTTTTTCTCCATAAAAACTAACAACAAGAGCATCGGGACCAGTTGTTGCTCCAATAATTGGTCCTAAAGAAGAGATATTAAAGTCTTTTAATTCAGGCTTTAATGCCATAATTTGCTCTTGAATGTATAAAGCATCCTTTAAACAATCTGCATGTTCAATCGTTACTTTTCCATAAGGCTCAGTAATTCTTGTAACTACACTATTAACAAGCTCATCTAATGAAGCTTTTCTTCCTTTAGTTTTTTTATAACCATAATTATTTCCGCACTTATCACTTAAAATAATAGGCTTTACACTAAATAAATTACCGAAAAAAGCAGCACTAGCCTTAACACGACCAGCCTTTTTCAGCCAATCAAGAGTCGCAACTGTTGCGTATGATTGAAAATTTAATCTATACTCATCTAAATAACTAATAACCTCATCTAGACTTTTTCCCATATTAGCCTGTTTTGCAGCTTCAATAACCATTAATCCTTCACCATAGCAGCTTCTTAATGAATCATAACAAACAATTCTTCTATCAGAATATTTAGCTAATAATTCATCAGCAATAATTTTTGCAGAATTAACAGATCCAGATAATTTAGAAGAACATGCAATATATAAAATATCTAATCCATTTTCAAGTGCTTTAGTAAATTTTTCTTCTACTTCAGAATTTTTAACAAGACCTGTAACTGATCTTTTTCCACTTCTCATCAATCCGTAATAATCCTCAGGTTTGATTTCAGTCCAATCTAAGTCGGCATCATACTCTTTATCATTAATTGTAAATACCATCTTAAGATAATCAACATCTAATTCATCTCTATATTTTTTCTCTAAATCAGAAGTTGAATCAGTAAAAATTTGAAATTGTTTCATAAGAACCCTCCATAAATATACATCCAATGTTATTATATATTTTTTGTAACAATTTGTAAATGTAAAATTTATTTTACATGAAAATAATGAAATAAATGTCACAAAATTAATAAATTTGTCATATGACTTGTTAAAAAAAATTTATTTTTCATAAAGAGTTAGTTATATTTTAATATTTATCGATTCAATAAAATAGTTATAAAATTATTTTTTATATATTTTTTCTATTACCTTTTAAACCTTATTAATAATAATCCTATTAAAATAGAAATAACAAATGATGAAATAGATAATATTAATCCAAAATTAAAATATCCTTCCAAACTAATAATAATTAATCCAATCCATAATAGATTTATAAAAAGAATTCCCAAAATACACAAAAATGTTAATTTAAAATTAGAATACTTTGAATGTGATTTTTCAAGTGATGTTGCCATTATAAAGCTCCTTTCAATAAAAAGTATAAATAAATAAAAATAAACGCTAGTTCAAAAACTACTGATAAATATATGACAATAGAAAAATATATCTTATTTGTCTTATGATGATATATCGTTCTAGCCAGTAAACTTCCTATACCACCACCAAAAACAGCAGTTAACAAAAGTGTCCTTTCTTTAATTCTTTCTTTACTTTCTTTGGCTAATAATTTATCCTTTCTATATACTAAAACACTAATTATTGAACCAATAATTATATAAATAATATGAATAATTCCTATTAATTCTAAATATGATGGCATGAAATATTCCTCCTTTATTATTAATAATATACCATATTTTCCAAAAAATAAATCCTTAAACATATAAGTTTAAGGAAATAATATTATTTAATTTTCTTTTTATTAAAGAATATAAATACTAAAACAACACTTAATATCATATATCCTATAACTACAAATATAGAAATAATTCCTGTAGTATCGAATGAATATATGCTCATATCAGAATGAGTTGCCCCAGTAATTATTCTAGCTAAATATAT
The DNA here is from genome assembly GCA_045124155.1 of Anaeroplasma sp. Taxonomy (GTDB): domain Bacteria; phylum Bacillota_I; class Bacilli_A; order Acholeplasmatales; family Anaeroplasmataceae; genus Anaeroplasma. Next base: position 5,061 of record JBGVLG010000198.1, on the reverse strand, counting down.
CGCCGGATAAAATGGTAGAAATTTACAAAAATCAGCAAATCCACCCATTGTATCAATTGGCATCCAAGCACCACCTAGTACTCCACATGCAGTAATAATAATTGATGATATTCCCGGTGCGGCACTATCAGACAAAATCAATCCTGCAAAAATACCAAAAGCGATAAAGAATATATCCATAGGAATTAATGAAACTAATAACAATAAAGATTCTAGAAAGGAAAAATATTCTTCTTTTGTAATTGATGAAACAATAAATCCAACTAATATAGTTATTATAGATTGAATAATCTCAATAATAAATCCAACAATAAAATATCCTAAAATAAAATGATGCTTCTTTAAAGGAGAAATAAACAATCTTCTTAATAAAGAGGTTTTTTTATCCTTAGATACAATTATACTAATAACAAGCATAACAAAGCTCAAAGAAAATACTAAAATACCAGGTATTAATGATTTTAATTGAAATACTGGCATTACTACCTCTAAATTAGAATTAATTATTACAAATAAAGAAATCATTGCGATTGGAAATAATAAACAAAAAATATAAATAATAGGATCTCTAAGCATTTCCTTTAAATTTCTAACAATTAAAGCCCTAGTTTTCATATAAACCTCCAGATATTTCAATAAATGCATCTTCAAAACTATCCTTATTAGCAATTTTTTTAATTTCAGCAACTGTACCAATTGCTAATAGCTTACCACTTTTCATAATGGCTACTCTATCACATAAAGCTTCAATCTCTTCTAAATAATGAGAAGTTAAAATTATAGTAAGCTTACTTTTAAGATTATTAATGATATTCCATAATTCTCTTCTTGCAATAACATCAAGACCAAGAGTAGGTTCATCTAAAAATAATAATTTTGGAGATGAAATTAAACCAATAGCTATAGATAATCTTCTTTGATAACCACCAGATAATGTTTTAGCCTTTTTATTTTTAAATTCTTCTAAATGAAAGGATTTAATTAATTCATCAACTATATTTTCATCCTTAATACCATAAACATCCTTGAAAAAATTTAAATTTTCTAATACAGTTAAATTTAACGCAACAGAGGTTTCCTGTGGTGACAAGTTAACAACCTGACTAACCTTATCTAATTCTTTTTTTACATCAAACCCACAAACACTAATACTTCCACTATCATAATCAATTAGTCCTGTTGATAGCTTTACTATAGTAGTTTTTCCAGCACCATTAACTCCTAATAAACCAAATAATTCATTTTCATTCACCTGAAATGAAATTCCATCTAAGGCTTTTACATCCTTATAATATTTTTTAACATTATTTAATTCTAATACATTCATATTATTTATCCTTTCTATAATATTTTTTCAATGCCTCAAATTGTAAATTTAAGATATTTACTATATCCTCTTTATTCCATTTTAAATAACCTGTGACAATTTGTACTGCAATACCATATGCAAAAATCCAACTTTGATAAAAGAAATTAGTTGCATCTTCATGTGTATAGCCAATTTTCATAATACCATTAATAATATTTTCATTAAGTTCTAAATTAGTTTCATCAGCTAAAAATGGTCTCATATAAATAATTTCAAATAGCTTAGGATGTAAATAAGCATAATTGATCATTCCTAATAAATTTCCAAAAAAATAATTAGTTTCTTTTTTTATTGATTCATTAAGAAAATTAATATAGTCATCTCTAATTCTAAGCTTTACTTGATTAAATAAATCATCCATGTTAATAAACGAATGATAAATTGGTTGTGTAGAACAATTAAGTCTATTAGCAAGATTTCTAGCATTAAGCTTTAGTGTGCCTTCTTCTTCTATTAAATTTATTGCTTCAATTAATATCATTTCTTTTGAAATAATTTTTTTAGCTGGCATATTTCCTCCAATAATAACATTTGTTATCAATAACAATTGTTATTATATAATTAAAATAAAATAAAGACAAGATATTTCAGATTATTTCTGAATTTTCTTGTCTTTATAATAATTATATAATTCTTTAAATCTTTCAAAGTGAACAATTTCTCTTTGTCTTAAAAATGATAAAGGAGCAAGTATTTCTGGATTATCAGTCAAATCCATTAAATTTTCATAAGAGGCTCTTGCTTTTTCTTCAGCAGCCATATCCTCTGATAAATCAGCTAATACATTACCAGTTGATGCTAAATATGTCACAGTAAATGGATTACCTGTTGCATCAGTAGGATATATTCCTTTTCCATTATTAGTATAACTATCAGGATCTAGTTTTTTATAATCATCACTATTTTCATTATCACCAAGCTGATTAATCATTGCATATAGAATTTCAACATGTGCCATTTCCTCTGTACCAATTTCAAATAATAATGTTCTTCCTAAGGTATCTGGCATAGTTGATGCTTGCATTAGATATCTAATAGCTGCAGCCAGTTCTCCTGCATAACCTCCAATGGCATTTATTAATAATTTTCTATATTTTAAATCAGGCTTAGTTATATTTACAGGATATTCTAAATATTTCTTATATTCCCACATTATTTATCACTCCAAGGCATAGAATTTAGAAAATAACTTTCAACTGGATTAGTATTTCTACATAATGAGAATTTTTCATTAACATAGGCTAATATTTTTTTCCTTTCATCATTAGCTACAGTTAATATATTAATTGCTTCTTTATTATTTGGATGAGTAGCAATGAATAATGCAAGTTCTAGTGTATAAAAATTATATATTTGGATGTAGTATAATAAACGTTCCTTTTCAGATTTAAAGTTTGGCTTTTTTGCTTCAAATTTATATTTAGATACTAAATTAGGAAATAAATTTCCAATTAATAAAGCATGTTCTAAATTTGAATCTATAATAAGCTTATCTTCCAATTTTCATCACCCAGTTATAGTTTATGAACTGATATTATTTAATTCTAGGATATAACCTAATTATTTTATATGAATTTATTATTTTTAATTGAAACTATTAGATTTATATTGTAAAATAAATGTATATAATTCGATACGATATATGAGGTGTTAATAATGGGAATGAGTGAATCTGAGCTTATTAAAAGATTTGATGAGGCTATTGCTAATAATTATATTTGCCCATTTTACCAAATGCAAATTAATCATTCTACTAAAAGATTAGTAGGTGCAGAGGCCTTAATGAGATGGATTGATCCTGTTTATGGAGTTCAATATCCAAATGATTTTATTCCTGTATTTGAAAAAAATGGATTAATAAATAAAGCTGATATTCATATTTTTGAATGTGTATGTAAATTCTTAAAAAAATGTATTTTAAAAGGTTTAAACTTAATTCCAATATCAGTTAATTTATCAAGATATGATTTATTAATAGATAATTTAGTAGAAATATTAGAAAATATTAGAATTAAATATAATGTACCTGTAAAATATTTACGAGTAGAAATCACCGAATCTGCAGCAATAAATGGAATGGATTCTATAAAAAAAGCAATTAATCAATTCCATAATTATGGTTATATTGTTGAAATGGATGATTTTGGTTCTGGTTATTCATCATTGAATATTCTTAAGGATTTAGATTTTGATATCATAAAATTAGATTTAAGATTTTTTAGTGAATGTAATAATGGACGTGAAGGTATAATCATTTCTTCTGTTGTAAATATGTCTAAATGGCTTAATACTCCAATTATTGCTGAAGGAGTAGAAAAAAATAACCAGGCCGACTATTTACGCTCGATAGGATGTAATTATATTCAAGGATATCTATATTCAAAGCCTACTGAAGAATCAGAATTTGAAAAATTAATAATTAATATTACTCATGAATCTGCAATAAGTAATAAAATAGATAGTTTATATGAATTTGATACTATTAAGCTTTGGGACCCAAATTCAGATGGTACTTATATATTCAATAACCTAATGCCAGCTTCTGCTATATTTTCATATAATAATCATAATATAGAAATATTAAAGGTTAATAAAAAATATATTACTGAATTAGGAATGCATCTAAATGAATATGATATTATGCATTTAGATCATAATAAAAAATTTATAGATAATTATTTTGAAGTATTTGAAAATACTTTACAAAAAGCAATATCATCTAAGCAGGAAGAAAAATGTATTGCTTGGTATCAATATTATTCAAAATGCTGTAAGGAAGATAAAATTTGTATTGAAAGTAGAATTCAAATGATTGGTACAAATGGTAATGAATATTTATTCTTAGAAACGATAAATAACATTACAAGACAAATTCATGAATATGAAGAATTAAATTTATCAGAAAAAAGATTTAGATATGCTAGTGAACAAATTAACATATATGCTTGGGAATATGATGTATCTACAAAGGAAATGCGTCCTTGTTTCAGATGTATGAGAGATTTAGGATTACCACCACTTCTTAAAAATTATCCTGAGCCAGTTATTGAAAATGGTATTTTCCCAGCTGATTATGCTGATATGTATAGAGATTGGCATAAACAAATTGAAAATGGAGTAAAGGAATTAGAAGCTGTTATCCCTCTAACTCCTAATAGAGTTCCATTTTTAGTAAGATATACAACTGAATTCGATGAAAATGGTAGACCATTAAAAGCATATGGATCTGCCGAACTAATTATTCAAAAATAATAAATTAAAATTTATCTCTATTTACCTAGAACCACAAAGCTATATTTTGTTCTAGGTATAATAGACATTATGTTTAGTATTATTTATGATGTTAAATTTTTATATGGCTTCAATTCTTCTAAATTTTTATATGGCTTCAATTCATCTATTGACTATTCTTGAATTATTTCATATAATAATAGTGTCAATGGACGAGAAATTAATGAAATGAAAAGGGAAGGCGCCAACCTTCCCTTTTCGCATTTGGAAACAATGAACGAGAAATTATTAATACCTAAAAACTACTTTTTATAGCGGTCATCAAGTATGAAGGCAATAATAACTAGTATTATTACCAACAAGACAAGATATTCCATCTTGTCCTCCTTAATCTACACGTTCATCGTTTCACCAACGTGCATTTTGTTCATCATTTCCTCCTGCAGTACTTATAGTACCAA
>JBGVLG010000197.1:0-6416 GCA_045124155.1 Anaeroplasma sp. | reverse complement strand
ATATAGATGTAATGTATAAGCTGAAAAGTTTCTAAATGCTTCACAATAATCACTTAATGATATTGAATCATTATAGATAGGATCCTTATATTCATTTGAAAAATAATTATCTAATCTTGTTAAATTTACAAATCTAGATTTCCCATTTTCGGATGCTTTTTCATCACTAGATTTTACATCTTTTACTTGAGTATTATCAGAAATACTAGTTATTGATAAATCCGTAGGTAAAAATGAGGAATTGGCTAAAACCTTAATTCTATCTGTATTTTCTTTTATGCTATTTTCAAGCTTATTAACATTATCCTCAAACTTTTCTGATACACGATCAATAATATCATTAGAGATTTTTTCGTTATTATTTTTTTCTATTGATTCGTTATTTTCTTCTATTTTAGATTTATTAATTCCAATAAAAATAACTAAAAAAGTTAAAAGGATAAAAACTAATCCTATACAAAAATATAGAATATTTTGTGAAGAAAATACTTCTTTAAACAATAAATTAAACATATAATCACATCCTTGGTATGTCTAATATAAAAATTAGTTATTAGAAATTATTGTTGACTTACATCATTAGCTTCTATTATTGATTCATTTTGATTTGAATCATCTTCATTATTTGGATTTGAAATATATTTTGGTAATATTTTCAATGCATTTGGTATATTATCACTACCAAAAATTTGATTTAGAATATCCTTTATTTCTAAATCACCATTTGTCTTTTTATATAATGCTGAGCTCTTAATTAAAGGTATATAATACATTGCAAGTACATCGTCTAATAAATTTCTATCTGCATCAAGACTTAATAAAATTGTACAAAATCTTTCTACCAATAAAGCAGACAAATTTGTGTGTGAATAGGATTTATCTCGTTGATGAATTTCATCTTCTAAATCATCAAGTTTTTTCCAATCATCCTCATCTAGAAAATATAGGTTTTTAATTTCATCTATTTGTTCTAAAAGCTTTTTATAAGAAACTGGTTCTATAGGAACTTGTTTTATATCTGTAACTGCAATATTCATATATATTGACAAGGTAGATTCCATTAATTTTGAAGAAACGATATCTATATAATTTTCTTGATTAGGAATTATGAAATAACAAACATTAGAAGGTATTTCATATGTTTTTTCAAGTTTTATATATTGTTGTAATCTAGGAGTAGAAGCTTGTCTTATAAACTTATAAAAATATTTTGGGAATTTTTCCATATTTACATTATTTATAACAAACAGTTTTAATCCATTTTTATTATTCTTAGCAGTCAATAAATCAATTGTAAAATCGCTATAGGTGTAAACATCTTCTTCTTCAACCCATAAAATATCTTTCATTCGAGTTGTTTCATCTGTTATATTAAGAGGATGTTGTTCATTACCAAAGAACTGATCTAATATAGATAATAATCCAATCAATTGTTCATTATTATTAGAATTGATAAATATCATTTTATTTGATAATACTGCTGCAAGTAAGGCTCTAACTTGAGCTAATTCTAAAATATAGCCACTTTCTAAAGCGAAAGAATTGAATTTTACACATAAATCATCTAAAGATAAATTTTGATAATTTTCTCTTTCTTCATATGTAATAGGCTTTGCAACATATGAATCATCATAATCCTCTTCATCAAACATATCATCGATTTCTATGTATTCCTCTTGATTAGTATGTTCTTCTTGTAATATATCTTTTTCTTCTTGTAGAGAATCTTCATTTGTTTGTTGACATTCATCTAGGCTATCTTCATTTTTATTTTCATCTGAAAGAACTATTTCTTCCATAGTTTCTTCATCTATTACTGGTTTTTCATATACTACTCTTGCAATTTCTTTAAAGTTAGTGGTGTTATTTACCATATCATTGGTAGTAACAAATTCATTAGGAATATCATGTCTATTTCTAATTATTAGAACTAAATATATTGCAAAGAAAATGTTAGTTATAAATATTAAAGAAGCTAATACTATTATTGTAATTAATGTATCAATAGTATTTGGACGAAATAAATTCATTATTAAAAAGAATACAAATAAAGCTGTAAAATATAAATCAGTAATTATTCCTATTGTTAATTTTTTTGAAAAGGACATTTTATGATTTGCATTCACATCAACAATTGATGATTTATTCATAAAATCTGTTAATGTATCAATATTATTTGACTCTTCTAATAATTCATCTTTATATTCATTCTTATCATTAATATAATCTGATAATTCTACTGAATTAGACCAAATAATTTCATCTGAGTTATTAGCTAAATATACCTCATAAATTCCAGCTTTTATTCCATACAGTTTTTTCTCTATATCATAATATCTAAAAGCAATATCATCTAATGGTATAATAATAGACTTCTTTTCATTCGCATGTAGGAAAATCTTTTTAAATCCAGCTAATCTCATTTTTTCCTCAAATGGACATTTAGTATATATTTGAACTAATTCATATCCATCATATAAGGAAGAATTTTCTATAGTAAATTTTATTGATGTTTTTGTAAGCTCCTCATTTGTATAAATAAATTTCGAATAAGATAAACCATATCCTAAAGGGTATATTGGTTTTTCATTTTCTTCATTTAAATCAGTATTCTCGTATGATAAATATGAAACATGGGCTGATGGATTATTGTTACCTACAAGTGTATCTAATAATGCTTTTGCATATTTATTATTTAGTTTTGGAATAAATAGTAAAGCATCACAATAATCATCAAGTTTAACCTTAAGCATATTATCTCCAGTTACTACTAAAATTAACTTTGAATCAATGAATTTATCATTATATACCTTTTTTATTAATTCCATTATATCTGATGAAATATTACCATTAATAGATTCTACTAATAAAATAATATTATTATAATTTGCTTTATCTAATTCATTTTTTACAGAAGAAAATAAAGTATTTGTTTCAATATTTTCATAATAGCCTCTTACAAAGCCACTTACATTAATTGAATAGTCATTTATCATTGTTAATAATGAAGAATTATCACTATAATTATCTTCAAAAAGTCTTCCAATTAATAGATAATTTTCATCATTTAAAGGTAAAGCATTATTATTTTTAAGAAGGAAAATTGACTCATTATAGTAATCATCTAAATTAATTTCCAATTCATTATTTATTTGACTTGTTGTTATTTCATCGTATTTTGATAATGCCTCTAAAAGATTAACAACTAACTGATCAAGTTTATTGACGTCAAAAATAATACCTTCTCTTTCTAACTTATCAAAATTTGCTTTTGAGATTTCTCCATTTAACAATTTTTCTTGATACAATTTATATTGATTTATTGCTGAAATAATATATTCTTTATTATTTGATGTAACAAATAATGCTTGATTATTTAATGCCTTTGTAAGAGAATTCTCTTCTAGTTCTTTGTAAGCAACATAGCCTTTATATCCAAGCATATTTACTAACTTATTTATTTGAGGATTTGTTGTTTCCATCATAAAAGGAGATGACATTCTAATTGCAATATCAAAGGGTAACAAAGTATTTAAATAATATTCTTCTTCATTGTCTAATACAGTAGGAATACATGAGATAGCAGTTAATGAGCCCATTGATTCAATTCCATTAAGTAAACTTCCGACTATTTTACCTGTCAAATAATTATTAGAAGAAAAAAAATTTTCATTATTAGAAAGTGTAGAAATTTGGAAATTAACTAAATTATGATGATTAATATGTCCAATCATTTTTCCAATATTTCTTATCAACTCTATATTCCAAGTTGAACCTAAAAAATGAAAATTATCAAATAAATTATTTGTTAATATTTTTGCATCAGTAATACTTTCTATTACTGGTAATTCATAATTAGCAATAGTGGCATTAGAAACACTTTTTGATGATAAAAGTAAATCTATTTTTTCAATTATTGATAAATGCTTAATAATATCATGGAATTTTTGCATATAATATATCTCCCCTTTATTCTTTATGATTTTACCATATATTAGCTTTATAGACAATAAAAAACATTAAAAGAAAATGAAAATATATCATTATTAGTTGAATTACAAAAAAAGCGAGAAAATATTTCCCACTTTATTAGTTATGTGTTAAATTTTATAAAATTAATTCTTTAAGCTGTTTAAAGGTGCTGGTATTTGGCCACCGCGATTAATAAAAGTTGAAGGATCTCCCTTAGATATTTTCATAATAGGACCATAGCCTAATAAGCCACCAAAATTAAGAGATTCATTCTCGTTCTTACCTATTGCGGGAATAACTCTAACTGCAGTCGTTTTAGAATTTATCATACCTATTGCAGCTTCATCTGCTATTAATGCAGAAATAACTTCTGGAGTTGTATCACCTGGAATAACAATCATATCAAGACCAACTGAGCACACAGCAGTCATTGCTTCAAGCTTTTCTATTGTAAGCATTCCAGATTCTGCAGCCGCTATCATGCCAGCATCCTCACTTACTGGTATAAAGGCACCTGATAAGCCTCCAACACGACTTGATGCCATAACTCCACCCTTTTTAACTGCATCATTTAATATTGCAAGACAAGCTGTAGTACCACAGCTACCGCATTGTTCAAGACCCATTTCTTCTAAAATATGAGCAACTGAATCACCAACTGCAGGTGTTGGAGCAAGTGATAAATCTACAATACCAAATGGTTTATTTAAAAGCTTTGAGGCTTCAACTCCAACTAATTGTCCCATTCTTGTAACCTTGAAAGCTGTTTTCTTTATAATTTCAGCAATTTCAGCAATTGATGCATCCTTAGGAGCACTTTTTACTGCCGCTCTAACAACACCAGGACCTGATACACCAACATTTATTACTGCATCAGCCTCTCCAACACCATGGAAAGCGCCTGCCATAAATGGATTATCCTCCACTGCATTACAAAATACTACAAGCTTTGATGCACCTATACATTCTTGATCCTTGGTTAGTTCTGCTGCTTCTCTTATCTTTTGACCCATAAGCTTTACTGCATCTAAATTTATACCTGCTCTAGTAGAACCAATATTAACACTCGAACATAGCTTAGTGGTTTCTTTTAAAGCTTTTGGAATTGAATTAATTAATTCTAAATCTCCAGGTGCAAATCCCTTTTGAACTAATGCTGAATAGCCACCAATAAAATCAATACCAATATCATTTGCTACCTTATCTAAGGTTTTTGCATATAATAAAGGATCACCCTTTGAAACTCCAACAAGCATAGAAATTGGAGTTACTGCTACACGCTTATTGATAATTGGAATACCATATTTCTTTTGAATAAAATTTCCAACCTCAACCAAATTATGAGCATAATTATAGATTTTATTATAAACCTTTTCACAGGATTTATTAATATCTGTATCCATACAATCAATTAAGGAAATACCCATAGTAATAGTTCTTACATCAAGATTTTGTTCTTGAATCATTTGTATTGTTTCTAAAATCTCATTATTATTAATCATATAATACTCCTAAATCTTATGCATTAAATTAAAAATATCTTCATGCATAACATTAATTTCAAGTCCCATTTCACGACCGAAGTCCTTTAACTCATCACCGAATTTAGTGAATTCAATTGTTAAATTATCAATTGATACAATCATAAACATTGTAAAGAAGTTATTAACTATAGTTTGAGAAACATCGTTAATATTTGCGTTAAATTCTGCACATTTTGTTGATACTCCAGCAAGGATACCAACCTTATCCTTTCCAACTACTGAAACTACTGCATTCATATATAATCCACCCTTCTAAAAATTATGCTAGCAAATAAATGAAATAATATATTGAAAAATAATATATTGTTATATTCATTACAAATAAGCCAACACTAATAGTAGGTAATAAAAATCTAGCTACCCTGCCAAACATATTAGCATAAAACTTTATTTTTTTTCTTAAAAAATAATCTATCAATAATATTAATAATAAAATTGGAACTACTATAAATAAAAGCCAACCAAACTCAATATTAATATAAAAATTAATATTAAATCCACCATTCATAATAATTAATAACCAAGATAATATCATTATTGTAAACATTCCCACTAAGAATAATATTACTAAAGTCTTATCAGCTTGAGGATATTTTTTTTTAAAAAATAATATAGGATATAAGGCTAATGTAACTAAATATATTAAAATTGCGATATTCATTATTACAAAGCATAAATAAACCATATTATCACCCACTTAAGGGTATTATAATATTTTTTTCAATTAATAACAATAATTTTAGATAAAAACTGACATTTTAATAAAAAAAAGAATGTCACAAGATTAAAATCTTAGTGACATTCCTATCAGAGGGCAATGCCCTCTTTTTATTTTTATCAATTTGTAGTAAAATGCCTTTGGTGATACTATGGCTTCTATTGTAACTGATTTTCTTACAA
>JBGVLG010000196.1:0-19518 GCA_045124155.1 Anaeroplasma sp. | reverse complement strand
TTTGGTTAATTTTGAGCGATCAACCATTTCAATTATATTCGATTGTGACTTTTTTCGCTATATTAAGCCATTTTTTTGGAATTACCATTTTATTATAAAATGGGAAAATTATAGATTTTGAAAAAAACATTAAAACTCAATTATTATATTCTATATTTAAATTAATTCCTTTTTATGCTAACGCTTACATTATTCAAATTTGAATTTTGCTTGTAAAATGAGTACTTTTGATTTATAATAAAAGTCGATTAAAGAGCATATATAATTTAATATAAGGAGGATTTTTGATATGCCACTAGTTAACGTAAAGGAAATGATGCAGAAGGCTTATGAAGGTCATTATGCAGTTGGTCAATTCAACATCAATAATCTTGAATGGACAAAGGCGATTTTACAAACTGCTGAGGAATTAAAATCACCAGTTATTTTAGGAGTATCTGAGGGTGCTAATAAATATATGACAGGCTATAAGACTGTAGCAGCTATGGTTTCTGCAATGATTGAAACTTTAAATATTACAGTACCTGTTGCCCTACATTTAGACCATGGTACATATGAAGGAGCACAAAAGGCATTAGCTGCTGGTTACTCTTCAGTTATGTTTGATGGTTCTCATTATGCAATTGATGAAAATATTCAAAAGACTAAGGAAATCGTTGAATTAGCTCATAAGATGGGTTGTACAGTTGAAGCTGAGGTAGGCTCAATTGGTGGAGAAGAAGACGGTGTTACTGGTAGAGGTGAGGTTGCCGATCCTGCTCAATGTAAGCAAATTGCTGATTTAGGTGTAGATATCCTAGCTGCAGGTATTGGTAATATTCATGGACAATATCCAGCAAATTGGCAAGGTCTTGATTTTGAAACATTAGCTAAGATTCAAGATGTATGTGGAAGTATGCCACTTGTATTACATGGTGGTACTGGTATCCCTGCTGATATGATTAAGAAGGCTATTTCTTTAGGTGTATGTAAGATCAATGTTAATACTGAATGTCAATTAGCATTTGCTAAGGCTACAAGAGAATACATTGAAGCTGGTAAGGATCATGAGAAGAAGGGCTTTGATCCACGTAAGCTTTTAGCTCCTGGTGCTGAGGCTATTAAGGCAACAGTTAAGGAAAAGATGGAAATCTTTGGCTCAATTGGAAAAGCAGAATAATTTTTAAATAATTATGAGGCTATAAATATCTAGAATTAAAGTCTAGAATTTATAGCCTCGTTTTTTTAATTAAAGATTATTTAATTATTAATGAATTAAATAATATGTATGTTGTGTTTTTGTTTCGACAGTTCTATGACTTGAAAATAAAAAAAATATAATAATGATGCGACTTTTTAAATTTCTATTATTGGAAAAATATTGTTAATTATATTTTAGCTTTTTTATTCATTTATAAACTTGATTAATAGAGTAAAATCTATTAAAATGGTAATGAAAAGGAGAAAATGTAAATGAAAATTGCTTTAATTATGGAAAATAGCCAAGCGGCTAAAAATGAAATTGTATATAATGTATTAAAAAATACTGTTACACCATTAGGTCATGAGGTATTTAATTATGGTATGTTAGGAGCTGATGATAAATCCTTAACTTATGTTCAAAATGGATTATTAGCTGGTATTTTAATTAATTCAGGTGCTTGTGATTTTGTTGTTACAGGATGTGGTACTGGTGAGGGTGCTATGCTTGCATTAAACTCTTTCCCTAGTGTTTCTTGTGGTTTAGTAATTGATCCTACTGATGCGTTCTTATTTGGTCAAATCAATGATGGTAATGCAATTGCCTTACCATTTGCTAAGGGATTTGGATGGGCTGCTGAGGTTAATTTAGCTTATATTTTTGAAAAACTATTTACAGGCGAAAGAGGCTTAGGTTATCCAAGAGAAAGAGCAGTGCCTATGAAGGCTAATAGAGAAATTCTAAAGAATGTTAAGAAGTTAACTCATACACCAATGATTGAAATTTTAAAGAACATTGATAGAGAATTCTTATTACAAACAATTGATAGAGATACATTTAAGAAATATTTCTTTGAAAATGCTAAGGATGAAGAAATTATTTCTTTTGTTAAATCAGTTTTAGCATAATTAAACGGACTTTTGTCCGTTTTCTTTATAAGGGAGGTATTTATGATTAGATTAATTAAAAAAAGTGATTATAATAAATGCTGTGATATTTATAATTATTATGTTATAAATACCTCTATTTCCTTTGATTTAAAACCTTTAACTTATATTGAATATGAAAATAAAATAAATAGAATAATAGAAAAATATCCATTTTTAGTAGATGAGGTAAATGGAGAAATATTAGGCTTTGCATATTTAGATGAGTTTAATAGTAGAGGAGCTTATTTTACAACTGCTGATTTAACTATATATTTAAATTCGAATTTTATTCATAATGGTATTGGTAGTAAGTTATATTTAGAACTTGAAAAATATGCTAAAAAAATGGATATTCATTTAATAATATCATTAATTACTGAAACTAATGAAATAAGTAAAAGATTTCATGAAAAGATGGGATTTAAATATTTAACTACTATTAAAAATGCAGCAATAAAAAATAATAAATGGGAAAGCTTAGTTTATTATCAAAAGGAAATAAAGTCAATTGGTGAAATATTATGATGAATATATATATTTATAAAGCTAATACTAATTTTGATATTAATGATTTACCTAAGGCAATAATACCTAAGGATATAGATAATAAAAAAGAAATGATTCATCTTTTTTCTTGGGCTATGCTAAAGAAAATATTATTATCAGAATATAATATTGATATTACTAATTTACCAATTATGTATAATGAATATGGTAAACCATTTATTGATATGAAATTATATTTTAATATTTCACATACTAATGATATTGTTGCGATTGTTATATCTAATAAACCATGTGGTATTGATATTGAATATTATAAGGAAAATAGAAAATTTGATAAATTATCTAAACATGTATTTAAAAGAATCATTAAAGACCCTGAGGAATTTTATATAAATTGGGTTAAAAAAGAAGCCTATGTAAAAAAAATAGGTAGTAGTATTATGTTAGATGTAGATTATGAACAATCAAAATATGAAAAATTTATTTTTTCAGATGGAGTATATTATTTAGGTATTTCTAGTGAATATAAAAATTATAATATTTATTTAAAAGATTAGATTAATAATTTTAATTAATTAAGCATTTTAATTTCTATGGATTAGAATGCTTTTTTTGTTCAAAAAAAATTTTAAATATTTTTAAAATGATATTGCATTTTTTGACTAATTGCTATATAATAATAAAATGCGTAAAGTGGCGTTCTTTCGCTTTTATTAATTTATTTTAGTCTTTAACTGCTTGTCAGTTTATATATAAATTTTGCGGGTATCCTGTTTTATGTGGCATAAACAGCCCTTTAGCTTTTGCTAAAAAGTCTTAGACAGTTTAGAAAAATAATGAAAGGGAAAAAGGTATAGTAATTCTATACAAAAGGGTGTCTTTATGAATTATAAGAATGTCAATTATGGTAAGAAATCAGTAAGACGTAATTATTCTAAAATTCGTAGTGAAGTTGAATTACCTGGATTAATTGAAATTCAAACAAAATCATTTGAATGGTTTGTTAATCAAGGATTAAAAGAAGTGTTTGAGGATATGTCTCCTATTACTTCGTTTAATGGGAATTTGAAGCTTTATTTTACAGATTATCATTTTGAAGAACCAAAATTTAATGTTGTTGATTCAAAGCTAAGACGTATTAACTATTCTCGTCCACTTAAGGTTAATGTATTACTTGAAAATACAGAAAATCATGAATTAAAAAGAGACGAAATCTTTATGGGTGATATCCCATATATGACCCCAGTAGGTACATTTATTATCAATGGTGCTGAGCGTGTAATTATTAGTCAGATTATTCGTTCTTCTGGTGTTTATTACAATAGAGAAATTGATAAGAAAACAGGAGATGTTAAATTCAGCGGTACTGTAATGCCTACTCGTGGTGCTTGGATTGAGTATGAAGCAGGTAGTAGAGATGTTTGGTATGGTAAACTAGATCGTTCTAAGAAAATTCCTTTAACTACTTTATTAAGAACCTTTGGTTTAGCAACTGATGCTTCTATTATTGAACTTTTTGGTGATAATGAGCATGTTAGTGCAACATTTGAAAAGGATACTATCAAGGATACTGGAGCTAATAGCGAAGATGCAATTAATCTATTAAAGGATATGGCTGCAGTAGAGGTTTACTCTAAGCTTCGTCAAGGAGAAAAGGTTCCTGCAGATGATGCTAGAAATCTAATTAAGCAAAGATTATTTGATGATAATAAGTATGATTTACAAAAGGTTGGACGTTATAAATATAATATTAAGCTTGATGTTTTACAACGTTGTAAGGGCTATGCATTAGCACGCGATGTTATTGCATTAGACGATGTATTTGATGAAGAAACTGGTGAAATTTTATACAGCAAGGGTGATGTTATTGCTCAAATGGGCGAAGTTGTTCTTGATGAAGTATATGATAGACTAGATAAGGCTCGTGATGGTTTCCGTGTTAAGCTTGATTTAGGTAATACATTATGTGATGACCCATATAATGAGGTTTTATATGTAACTTATGTTAAGGGTGATCAATCAGAAGAAGTTAAGGTTATCGGTAATGATCATCGTGAAACTTCACTTCATATCACAATGTCAGATATTATGGCTACTGTAAGCTATTATTATAATTTATACGATGGCATTGGAAAAATTGATGATATTGACCATTTAGGTAATAGACGTTTACGTCTAATTGGCGAATTATTAAAGAATCAATTCCGCATTGGTTTTGCTAAACTAAAGAAGAATATTGAGGATCGTATGTCTACTGTTGAAATTGATAAGGCTACACCTCAAAATCTTATTAACATTAAGCCATTAATTTCTTCATTGAAGGAATTCTTTGGATCAAGCCAATTATCACAATTTATGGATCAAATTAATCCTCTTGCTGAAATCACTCAAAAGCGTCGTATTTCTGCATTAGGTACTGGTGGTATTGCACGTGATAGAGCTGGTGTTGAGGTTCGTGACGTTCATAATTCTCACTATGGTCGTATGTGTCCTATTGAAACACCAGAAGGTCCATCAGTAGGTTTAATTACTTCTTTAGCTACATATGCTAAGGTTAATCAATATGGTTTTATTGAAACTCCATATTTTGTTGTTAAGACAGATGAAAATGGAGAAAAGATTGTAACTGAAGAAATTGTTTATCTTTCTGCTGATGACGAAGAAGGAAAGACAATTGCTGCATCTTCTACAAAGCTTGATGATGCTGGACATATTGTTGAAGAAAGAGTAATCGGTAGATTCAACGGAGAAACTGAAATTGTATCTAGAGATCGTGTTGATTATATGGATATTTCTCCAAAACAGATTGTATCTGTAGCTGCTGCATGTGTTCCATTCCTTGAGCATGATGATGCTACACGTGCACTAATGGGTGCAAACATGCAACGTCAAGCAGTACCTATTATTAATCCAGAAAGTCCAATTGTTGGTACTGGTATGGAATATAGAGCTGCTAAGGATAGTGGTAGTGCTTTAATAGCTACTGAATCAGGTGTTGTTGAATATGTTGATGCAAAGAAGATTATTGTTAAGGAAGATACTGGTCGTATCAAGAGATATGATTTATATCAATTCTTAAGATCAAATTCTGCAACTGCTATTATGCATCGTCCTATTGTATCTGTTGGTGAAAGAATTGATGCTGGTGATATTATTGCTGATGGTCAATCTATGAAGGATGGAGAATTAGCATTAGGTAGAAATGTTAGAGTTGCATTTATGACATGGGAAGGCTATAACTTTGAGGATGCTGTTATCATGTCTGAAAAGATGGTTTATGATGATGTTTATACATCTTTACATATCGATGAATTTGAAATTGATTGTCGTGATACTAAGCTAGGACCTGAGGAATTTACTTATGAAATTCCAAATGTAAAGGAAGAAAGTAAGAGAAACCTTGATGCTAATGGTATTATTATTCCTGGATCTGAAGTAAAAGAAGGAGATATTCTTGTTGGTAAGACTACTCCTAAGGGACAAACAGATCCAACACCAGAAGAAAAGCTACTTCTTGCTATATTTGGTGAAAAGAGCCGTGATGTACGTGATTCATCTTTACGTGTTCCTCATGGAGGAGGAGGTGTTGTTCAATCTGTTCAACACTTTACTAAGGATAAGGATACATTGAATCCTGGTGTACGCGAGGTTGTTCGTATTTTCATTATTCAAAAGCGTAAGATTCAAGTAGGAGATAAGATGGCTGGACGTCATGGTAATAAAGGTGTTATTTCTAACATTTTACCAGTTGAAGATATGCCATTCTCTAGTGATGGTAGACCTATCGATATTATGCTTAACCCACAAGGCGTTCCATCTCGTATGAACATTGGACAGGTTTTAGAGCTTCATTTAGGTATTGCTGCTCAAAAGCTTGGTGTTAAGGTATCTACACCAGTATTTGATGGTGCTACAATTGAGGATATTGAAGATATTATGCGTGAAGCTGGAATGCCTCTTGATGGTAAAGAGGTTCTATATGATGGTAGAACTGGTGAACCATTTGAGAATAAGATTTCAGTAGGTATAATGTATTTCGTTAAGCTTTCACACATGGTTGATGATAAATTACATGCTCGTAATGTAGGTAAATATACTCTAGTTACTCAACAACCAATGGGTGGTAAGGCTCAAAATGGTGGTCAACGTTTTGGTGAGATGGAGGTTTGGGCTTTACAGGCTTATGGTGCGGCTCATACTCTACGCGAAATGATGACTGTTAAGTCAGATGATTTAGTAGCAAGAGATCGTACATTTGATGCTATTGTTGGTGGAAATCCAATTCCAGAATCATCAATTCCAGAATCATTTAGAGTATTAACTCGTGAATTACAAGCATTAGGTATTCATGTTGAGTTAATTAATGAAGATGGAGAAAATGAAGTTAATCGTTCTATTGTCGATTTTAAGATTAGAGAAGTAAATGATAATAGAGCTAATCATAATACAAAGGTATTAGATTTTGCTAGTTCAAAGTCTAATAATGAAAATGAATAATTGGGAGGAGATTAAATGAGTAAGCAATACAAATATATTAAAATTGGTTTAGCATCTCCTGAAGAAATTTTATCTTGGTCATATGGAGAGGTTTTAAAGCATGAAACTATCAATTATCGTACATTAAAACCAGAACCAGATGGATTATTCTGTGAAAAAATCTTTGGTCCAAGTAAGGATTATCAATGTGCTTGTGGTAAATCAAAGCGCAATACAGATAAAGGTAAAATCTGTGAAAAATGTGGTGTTGAAATTACAGAATCTAAGGTTCGTCGTGAGAGAATGGGTCATATTAAGCTTGCCTCTCCAGTAGTACATACTTGGTTTATTCGTAACACTCCTTCTCCACTAGCTACTTTATTAAATTTAAAAACAAAAGTTTTAGAGGAAATTGTTTATCTAGCATCTTATATTGTTATTAATCCTGGTAAAAATACTGGATTAGAAAAAGGAATGGTTTTATCTGAGCAAGACTATGCAAAAAAATGTGAAGATTTTCCTGGACAATTTACTGCATTAACAGGTGCAGAAGCAATTAAAACATTATTAAAGGATATTAATCTTGAGGAAGAAGCAAAGAGATTAAGAGAGGAATTAAAAACTCCTTCTAAACAAACTCGTGATAAGACAATTAAACGTCTTGAAATTGTTGAGGATTTCTTAAGAAGTGACAATAAGCCTGAATGGATGATACTTGAGGTATTACCAGTTATTCCACCAGCATTAAGACCAATGGTTCAATTAGAGGGTGGTAGATTTGCAACTACAGATTTAAATGATTTATATCGTCGTATTTTAAATCGTAATAATCGTTTAAAGAAACAGTATGAACAACATGCTCCTCATTTAATTACTAAAAATGAGAAGAGAATGCTTCAAGAGGCAGTAGATGCATTAATCGACAATGCAAAAAGAGGTAAAAAGGCTGCAGTAGATAAGGCTCATAAGCTAAAGAGCTTATCAGATATGCTTAGAGGTAAGCAAGGTCGTTTCCGTCAAAACCTATTAGGAAAGCGTGTTGATTATTCAGGACGTTCAGTTATCGTTGTTGGTCCATCTTTAAAGATGTATCAATGTGGTATTCCAAAGGAAATGGCATTAACATTATTTAAACCATTTGTTTTA
The DNA here is from genome assembly GCA_045124155.1 of Anaeroplasma sp. Classification (GTDB taxonomy): domain Bacteria; phylum Bacillota_I; class Bacilli_A; order Acholeplasmatales; family Anaeroplasmataceae; genus Anaeroplasma. The sequence goes on along the minus strand of JBGVLG010000196.1, from coordinate 11,280 downwards.
AGAGAATTAATGAGAGCTGGAAACAGTATTGCTGTTGCTAATAAAATGTGTGATAACCAAGAATCAAGTGTTTGGGGTATTCTTGAAGAGGTTATTCGTGAACATCCAGTATTATTAAATCGTGCTCCTACTCTTCACCGTTTAGGTATTCAAGCATTTGAACCTGTATTAATCGAAGGAAAGGCAATTCGTCTTCATCCATTAGTATGTACCCCATTTAATGCAGACTTCGATGGTGACCAAATGGCTATTCACGTACCTCTATCAATTGAGGCACAAGCTGAAGCAAGATTATTAATGCTTGCATCTAATAATATTTTAAATCCAAAGGATGGAAAACCAGTTGTTACACCATCTCAGGATATGATCTTAGGTAATTATTATTTAACATTAGAGCGTAGTGGCGAAAATAATGAAGGTCATTTTTATAAAGATTATGATGAAGCATATATGGCATATAAGAATGGCGTAATTTCACTTCATACACGTATTTTTGTTGATATTTCATATTTGCCTGAATCTAAATTCCAAGGTCAAGAATTACCATCAAATTATCTATTTACTACAATGGGTAAAATGATTTTTAATGAGATTCTTCCAACTGAATTCCCATATTTAAATGAACCTACAGAGGAAAATTTAGCAAAACAAACTCCTGTAAAGTATTTCTTAGATACTAAAAATCTAGAAGCTTCACGTGAAAAATTATTAGCTCAACCAGAGGTTAAACCATTTGTTAAAAAGTTTATTGCTAGAATTATTGCTGAAGTATTCAAGAGATTTAAGATCACTGAAACTTCAAAGATGCTTGATAGAATTAAGGATTTAGGATTTAAATATTCTACAATTGCTGGTTTAACTATTTCAATGGCTGACGTACTAGACTATAAGGGAAAACATATTCGTGTTGAACAAGCTGAGAAGAAAGTAGATCAAATCACAAGTTTCTACGAGATGGGATTAATTACAAATAAAGAGCGTAAGAAGTTATCTGTTGCTGAATGGCAAACTGCTCGTAAGGAAATTCAAGAGGGATTATGGGAAGAATTATCTACACAAAAAGATAATCATATTTTCATGATGGCCGATTCTGGTTCTCGTGGTAATGCATCTAACTTTGCACAATTAGCAGGTATGCGTGGATTAATGGCCGATACAGCTGGAGAAACAATTGAAGTTCCAGTAAAGGCAAACTTCCGTGAAGGTCTATCTGTATCTGAATTCTTTATTTCTACCCATGGTTCAAGAAAGGGTTCAACAGATACTGCATTAAAGACTGCTGAATCAGGATATTTAACAAGACGTTTAGTAGATGTATCTCAAAGTGTTGTAATTTCATGTGAGGATTGTGGTACTGAAAAAGGCTTCTATGTTGAAGATATTGTTGATGAGAATACATTAGAAAATGGTAGTCCAAAAGTTATTGTTAATTTATATGAACGTTGTATAGGTAGATATGCTGCAAAGGATGTAATTAATCCAGAAACAGGTGAATTAATTTGTGCTCGTAATGAAATGTTTACAGAAGAAACTGCACAATTAGTTAAAGAAGCAGGTATTAAGAGAGTATGTCTACGTACTAATATTACCTGTGCTGCAAAGACAGGCGTTTGTATGAAGTGTTATGGTAGAAACTTAGCAACTAATATGGTTGTTGAGGTTGGTGAAGCAGTAGGTACAATTGCTGCTCAATCAATTGGTGAGCCAGGTACCCAATTAACAATGCGTACCTTCCATACAGGTGGTGTTGCTTCAACTGCCGATATTACTCAAGGTCTTCCTCGTGTTCAGGAACTATTTGAGGCACGTAAGCCAAAAGGAAAAGCTACTATAACTGAAATTGATGGTGTGGTTACTAATATTAAAAACACTAAAGCTGGTAAAGAAATTATTATTAATAATGAACTTACAAATGAAGAAAAGAAATATACAGTTGATGCAACTTCTGAATTATTAGTTCAAGTTGGTCAAGAAATTAAGCGTGGAGCAAAGCTAATGAAGGGTTCTATTCATCCAAAAGAATTATTAAGAATTCTAGATGCTGAAGCTGTACAAAAGTATATTATTGAAGAAGTTCAAAAAGTATATCGTTCTCAGTCAGTAGAAATTTCTGATAAGCATATTGAAATTATCGTTCGTCAAATGATGAGAAAGATTTTAGTTGTTATTGAAGGAGATACTACTTTATTACCAGGTAAGGATGTTTCAATAGCTCAATTTAAAAAGGCTACTATTCAAGCCTTAAATAATGGTGGTAAGATGCCAGTAGGTAAGCAATTACTATTAGGTATTACTAAAGCTGCCTTAGCATCTGAATCATTCCTTTCAGCTGCATCATTCCAAGAAACAACAAGAATTCTTACTACAGCTGCAATTAAATCAAAGAGTGACTCATTATTAGGAATTAAGGAAAATGTTACAATTGGTGGTCTAATTCCAGCAGGTACTGGTATTCTTGTAGAAGATTCATTTACTTGTGAACATAGACCAGTTGATGAGACAATTTATGATCAAGTAAATAATATGTCAAATAATAGTTATATTAATGAACAACAAAGTTATTTAGACCTTATAAGAGAAGAAGAGGATGATGATGATTCTTCTGACTTTGATGCTAATTTCGAAGAAACTAGCCTAGATGATTTAGATTAATAATAAAAATAAAGAAACCAAATAATATTAAAAAAAACTGTGAAAAACTAGCTTTTAAAAAGTTAGTTAATTTCACAGTTTTTTTATATTTTATTATATTAATATTCACAATTCTTTGGAGTTCTTGGATAAGGTATAGCATCTCTAATATTTTCAATACCAGTTAGATACATAATTAATCTTTCAAAGCCCATACCAAATCCAGAATGAACACAACCACCATATCTTCTAGTATCTAAATACCAATCAATACCATCTTTAGAAACATGAAGCTCTTCCATTCTATTTAAAAGCTTATCAAGATTTTCCTCTCTTTGAGAACCACCCATTAACTCTCCTGCATGAGGCACAACTAAATCAACTGCAGCTACAGTTTCATTGTCTGGATTTAGCTTCATATACCAAGCTTTAATATCCTTTGGCCAATTAGTAATAAATACTGGTCCATTAAAATATTCAGTAATATATCTTTCATGCTCTTTTGAGATATCATCTAAATAGCTAGGCTCAAATTCCCATTTAACTGGAGCCTTTAATAAAATATCTACAACATCATGATGAGATATTCTTGTAAATTTAGAATTAATGATATCATTAAGTTTAGCTTTTAATCCCTTTTCAACAAATTGATCACAGAAATCAATTTCATCCTTAGCATTTTCAAGTACATATGCTATTACAGATTTAAGCATTTCCTCTTCAATATCCATTAACCCCTCTAAATCACAAAATGCCATTTCTGGTTCAATCATCCAGAATTCATTTGCGTGAGTTTGAGTATTAGAATTCTCAGTACGGAAAGTAGGACCGAAAGTATAAATATCACTAAATGCCATTGCGAAAGTCTCTCCTTGTAATTGACCAGAACCAGTAATCCAAGCTTGCTTTCCAAATAAATCCTTACTAAAATCAACCTTTTTATTTTCATCTAAAGGTAAATTATTCATATCAAGTGTAGTAATCTTAAACATTTGATCGCTACCTTCGCAGTCAGCACAAGTAATTAATGGTGTATGAACATATAAATATCCTCTAGATTGGAAATAATTATGAATTGCCATTGCGGCAACACTTCGAATTCTAAAAACAGCATTAAATAAATTTGTTCTTGCTCTTAAATGAGCATTTTCTCTTAAGAATTCCTTTGTATGTCTTTTAGGTTGAATTGGATAATCCTCAGGACAATCTCCTAGCATTTTAATTTCAGTTGCGTGAACCTCAATAGGCTGCTTATTATTAGGAGTTAAGACAATTTTACCTTTAATTTCTACTGAAACTCCAGTTCTAAATTTAGATATTTCTTGGAAATTATCTAATACATTATCATATACAACTTGAATGTTAGTAACGGTTGAACCGTCATTAACATTTAAAAAACCAAATTGAGCTTGTGCTCTATTAGTTCTAACCCAACCATAAATTAGAACCTCTCGTTCTTTTTTTTCAATCAATAATTCTTTAATGTGATCTCTTTTCATATTTCCTCCATAAAAAAAGTCCTTAGATAATCTAAGGACGAATAATCGCGGTGCCACCTTAGTTCTATATATAAATATAGCCCTCAAATCCTTAACGCGGAAAACGGATGGTTCTACTTAATTTCTTCCATCACTCAAAGGTGTTGTCCATTAGTTTCCTTATCTATTTTCACCAAACATAGACTCTCTAAAAAGGAATTCTAACTTTCTCCTTATCAACGCTTTCTTTTATTATATATCAAATTATAATCTTTTCAAGCAAATAAATTATTATTTTAAAATATTAATCATATTTATTTCTATTAATCATATATTTTGATAGAAGGTGATGTTATGGCAGTAGTAAAGCATACCAATGCTGAAATTAAGCTTCTAGCAAGATTAATGAGAGCAGAAGCAGAAGGAGAAGGCAAAAAAGGAATGCTCTGTGTTGGTAATGTTGTTGTTAATCGTTGTTTAGCTAGATGTTATGAATTTAAAAATCAAAAAACAATAGAAGCAGTAGTTATGAAAAAACCAGGAGGCTTTGAGGCCACCTCCAAGGGTTATTTCTATCAAGCCGCAAGAAAAGTAGATATAGATCTTGCTAAAAGAAACCTTAATGGAGAAAAATTCCATCCCGCCTCATATGCTTTATGGTTTTACAATCCATTTGGAGAACCCTGTAGGTCTAGCTGGTGGGACCAAAGCCTAACAGGTAAATATAAAAATCACTGTTTTTATTCACCAGATTCAAAATCTAATTGCTATTAAAGAAAGGAAAAATTAAAATGAATTATTATTATCCAATGCCCCCTTATTATCCATATCAAAATCAAGGATATCCAATACCTAATTCAAATACTGATACTTCAAGTGATGAATCTTCCTATATTGAAAATATTTTAAGATTAAATTTAGGAAAAATGGTATCAGTATATATGAATTTTGAAAACTCTCAATGGGGTTCAAAAATATTTAAAGGAAAGCTAGAAGCTGCAGGAAAGGACCATATTATATTATCAGATCCAACAACTAATATGAGATACTTACTTCTTACAATATATTTAAATTATATTACATTTGATGAAGAAATAAATTATTATTATCCATATCAAAATCAACAAAAATAGATTGATATTTTTATAATTATCTACTAAAATATAAACATAAAGAGAGGTAAATATTATGTGTATATTTTGTAAAATAATAAATGGAGAAATACCATCAAGTAAGGTATACGAAGATGATAAGGTTTTAGCTATTTTAGATATATCACAAGCAACTTATGGTCATACTCTAGTACTACCAAAGAAGCATTATGATAATCTATTAACTATAGATGATGATATTTATCAAGATACAATGCTTGTTGCAAAAAAATTAGCTAAGGCTATAAATCAGGCAACATCCTCAGATGGAGTAAATATTTTAAATAATTGTAATGAGGCAGCAGGTCAAACAGTAATGCATTTTCATGTTCATATAATTCCAAGAAAGAAAAATGATGATGTAAAAATAGAATTTACTGAGCATAAATATGATTTAAATGAAGTAAAAGAGAAGATAATTAAAGCCTTATAACTAAAGTAAAAAAGCACCAATCGGTGCTTTTTATCATTTATTTGTCATATTTAATATTAGATTCCTCTTCAATATAAATTGGCCTATGCTGAGCTTGAATTCTAACATCATAAACTAATCTACATATATAGAATAATGTTATAAATATCGCAAGCATAAATACATCAAATCTTACATGATCCCATGGAAAAGGAGTATTATACATATTATATAAAATAATTCCAGAAATAACATCATATCCTAATAATAGAAATGTTAATAAACCTAAAACCTTTGGAATATATTCATAGAATCTAGAGAATTCTCTAATACCTAATAATGCATAATGGAATAGCTTTTTAAAGCTCCATTTAGTAGTTCCTGCAACTCTTTCAGCATATTCAAATTCAATACATTTTTTATTAAATCCAACATAATGATAGATTCCTTTTGTAAATCTTTCAAAATCCTTAATTTGAAGAAATGCCTCAACTACCTTTTTATCTAATAAACAGAAGTCTCTAGCTCCTTTAGCCATTTCTTTATCTTTAGTTATAAATGCATAAACCTTATAAAATGAAAGACTACAGAACGCTTTAAATGGATTAGCTCCATGTCTATTTTTGTGTTTTGTATATACTAAATTATATCCTTCGTCATGAGCTTTAATCATTTCATCAAATAATGAAGGTGGATCCTGTAAATCAACATCCATAATAATAGCTGCATCACAATTAGTCTTTAATGATGCTTCTAATCCAGCATACATTGCAGCTTCCTTACCAAAATTTCTAGAAAATGAAATATATTGAACTCTACTATCCTTTTTAGCTAATTCTCTCATTAATTCTAAAGTTTTATCTTTAGAACCATCATTAACAAAAATGATACGCCAATCATAAGGTTCTCTTAAATATTTAATTACCTCGTTATAATAAACATTAATAGTATCCTCTTCATTAAAACAAGGTACAATCACTGCTATCCTTTCCATCAGATAACCTCTCTTTCTTTTTCTTTATTCTTTTTATAATTAGTGGAAGAGTAAAGCATAAATAAATTCCAGCTCCACCAATAGATAGTCCAAGACCTAAATAGAAGCCACTAGGTTCATATTTTAATACTAAATCAACATTAGTTACACCCTTTGGAATAACAATTCCTAAGAAGCCTCCATCAACATCAATTAATTCATAATCATTATTTTTTAGTTTCCAATCTTCACTATAGGTATAAGCTGTTTTAATTATATGAGCTTTATCATTAGGCAAATCACATTTAATTTTCATAGTTGAACCATCAAGCGAATAAAAACGATTTGTATAGTTATTTTGTCTTTCAATAAAATCATCAAACAAGCTATAATCATATCCATATAAAGTAACACTACGATTTGTACTAATCGTCGTATCCTTAACCTTCATTGCGAAAGCATAAATATCCTCACCATTGTTAAAATATTCATTAAAATGGAAAGAACGCAAAGATTTATCATCATTATTTAAAACCATTAAATAATCATCATTTGTCATTCTTCTAGTATCTACATCATTACTATATGCATAAACAACATCATGTTTTAACACTCTTTTAGCAGCTGGATTATTAGCTAAATTATAATAATAATAATTTAATCCTTCCCAACCTTCAGTACCATTAGTGCCATCAGTTGGATTATTTAATGTAGTTGAAGTGAATTTTTCTTTGATTGTTGATGCTAGATTATAGCCTGAAATTGATTCAATTTCATTTTTTTCTAAAATTTTTAATGAAGCTAAATATCTTTGATTATCTTTATTATCTTCTGCTAAACTACCATCACTATTTACATATGGCGAATAAACATATGCAGAATATAATAATGAAGCTTCCTTTAATAATGCATTACTTAATCCAAAAGTAGAAGAAAAATAACTATCATATACAATAAATTGTGGACAATTTGTCAATGAATAATATGCCCCTGTATTATCTTTTAATAATTCAGTATAATAATCACTAGGGAAATATGGAGTATTATTGTCATTATGACAAACTATATATTTAGTATTAAATATTGGTGCTTGTATTAATGAATTACCACCCATAAAATCTCTACCCCAGTGAGTAGAATTTTCATTATAAATATCACTAAGACATTTATTTAATGGTGTATTATAAAATGATTGGAAGAAATGGCCAAAATTAACATTACCTATCCAAATATTTCCATTTAATGCATCTTTACCCTTATCAGTATCTAAATGAATTCTATAACCATCACTATCTTTATAGCCTAAATTATATAAAGTATTTTTCTGAGTTGTCATTTCTTTCTTTTGATCAAAATAATAACTATTTGCATCATCTACATTACAAAAAATCATAACTCCTGCAAAAATAACTTCACAGAAAAATGCTCCTAAGAATATTTTTTTAATAATCTTTGTATCTTTCTTTTTTAACTTAAATATAAACGAAATAATTAATAATACAAGGTATATTGTAATACAAATAGCACTACCAATCAAGATAGGATAGAAGAAGAAATCCTCTCTCTTATAATGAATATAATATTCAGGTGCCACTATAATTGTGAAAATAATAGTAGCTAATCCTAATAATAAGAAAATTATTGGACATAAATTTAAATAAGGATTATCTCCAACCTTTAAATCATTTTTATCTAATGCTATGGCCATTCCATATAAATTTATCATATATGGAATAAAAAACCATCTAACATAAGGTACAGAATTAAATGAGAAAATACAAGCAAATAATGGAATACAGAATAAAATATTCATTAAAATAATCCAAAATTTCATTCTATTTTCTTTTTTTCCTTTAATTGTAAATAAATATACTAAGAAAATTAATCCACCATTAGTAATATACATTGTTGCATGCTCACGCATATAGTCTCCAGCATCATTTAAGCAGAAACGATGTGGTTCATTTGGAATAAAGAAATTAATCCATTGAGTAAAATAATGTCTTAAACTAAAATCCCCATTATATGTAGTAAAATACCATAATGATTTATCTGTGAATGTATTATTTCTTGATGATTCATTAATTACATAAAGCATACTAGGAAATAATATTACAGCACTCATCATTACTCCTAATATTATAAAAACAAAAAATTTAATAAAGCTTAACCAAAATTTACCATTTTTGAAAATAGTATTTTTCCCAAAAAATGAAAATTCATCTTGTACATGATTTTCAACAACAAAATAAACACATAAAAAAGCCATCAGCATATAAGCTATATAAAAATCATAAAATATTACAATAGCAGTATATAAAGGAATTAATAAATAATATTTACCTTTTTTTTCAATAACTAAATCAACAACAAACATTGCAAGAGGTGCGTAAAAGCAAATACCTAAAAATACGGGAAATATATAATATGCTTCTGTAGTACCACCTACAAATAGAATTAATCCAGAAATAAATGCTGTTTTAGCACTCATTCCTTTTCTAATTAATACATAATATATTAATAAAGCTCCACAAGCAGGTCTTAAAAAGTTTGTTATAGCATAGGCCTTTTCTGCTTCTATAAAATAACTAAAAATAAATGCTACAAAGGTAAAAATATCTAAAGGAATATAATAAATACCACTAAAAAAAGAGGTTCCTCCAAATAATGTAGTATCATATAATGATAATGTTCCTGATTTTAATTTTGTAAAGAAATTATTTATATAAGGATAATATTGTAATGTATCATCTGAGCTCATATGGAAATATCCACCCTTTAAGCTAGAATATAATACAATAAATGCTAATAATATAAATAATAATCCCCCAAGTAAATACATTGGTTTTATTTTCTTTTTATTATTCCAAATATCAATCCATATTGTTTTTATATATAAAAGAAAGCTATTTAGATAATTTTTAATAGATTCCATTTTATCCTCCAAATGTTTTATTCTAATCAATTATATCATATTATTTATGTAAAGTGTAATTCTTTTATATTATTATCAAATTTATATTAAATATAAATTATTTTCAAATTATTATTTTTATTAATAATAATTCTTTTTCTTAATATTATAAAAATTTAAGCTTTTTAGTTAATTAACAATTTAAACATTCAAAAAAATAAAAAATTGATATTGAATTAATTTATCATTTATAATATAATTTTTAAGGGCACCCTAAAAGTTCTCCTATATGGGGAATTTTTTTTATTTTTTTTGAGGTGAGATTTATGGATAAGAAACAAGTTAAATATATCTTTGTTACTGGTGGAGTAGTTTCATCATTAGGAAAAGGAATTGCAGCATCAAGTATAGGTAGATTATTAAAAAATAGAGGATTGAAGGTATTTATGCAAAAATTCGATCCATATATTAATGTTGATCCAGGCACTATGTCACCATATCAGCATGGTGAGGTTTTCGTTACAGATGATGGAGCAGAAACCGATCTTGATTTGGGACATTATGAAAGATTTATAGATGAAAATTTAAGTAAAAACAGTAATATAACTACTGGTAAAATATATTCTTCTGTAATAGCAAAGGAACGTAAGGGAGAATATTTAGGTGGTACAGTACAGGTTATTCCTCATATTACTAATGAAATAAAGGATAAGCTTATAAAAGTAGCAGAGGATAGTAATGCTGATGTTATTATTACTGAAATAGGTGGTACAGTTGGCGATATTGAATCATTACCATTCTTAGAAGCAATTCGTCAGGCTAGACGTGATTTTGGTTATGAAAATACATTATATGTTCATAATACTTTAGTACCATATTTAAAGGCAGCAGATGAAATTAAAACTAAGCCTACTCAGCATTCAGTAAAGGAATTAAGAGGCTTAGGTATTCAACCAGATATTATTATTCTTCGTACTGAAATTCATATTACAGAAGGACAAAGAGATAAAATAGCATTATTCTGTGATGTTGATAAGGAAGCAGTTATTGAGGCAGTAGATGCTGATATTATTTATAAAGTAGCTACTAACCTTCATCAACAACACATTGATGATATTATTCTTAAGCATTTTGGTCTTAATTGTAAAGAAGCAGATATGACAGAATGGAATGATTTAATTAATAGAATAGAAAATCTTGATGGTACAGTTGATATAGCATTAGTAGGTAAATATGTTCAATTACATGATGCTTATTTATCAGTAAATGAAGCATTAAAGGCAGCAGGATATTATTATGGTAAAAAGGTTAAAATTCATTTTATTGATGCTAATAAGATTAATGATGATAATGCAGAAGAATTATTATCTTGTTGTCAAGGAATATTAGTACCAGGTGGTTTTGGTCAACGTGGTAGTGAAGGTAAAATTTCAGCTATTAAATATGCTAGATTAAATAATATTCCATTTTTAGGTATTTGTTTTGGTATGCAGCTTGCATGTATTGAATATGCAAGAAATGTAATAGGTTATACAGATGCAAATTCTTCAGAATTAAATCCTAATACTACTCATCCAGTTATTGATTTATTAAAGGATCAATATGAATGAATTAATATGGGTGGTACCTTAAGATTAGGTTTATATGATTGTAATTTAAAAGAAGGTAGTAAAACTGCTTCAGCATATGGTAAGAGCTTTATACGTGAGCGTCATAGACAT
>JBGVLG010000195.1:0-3274 GCA_045124155.1 Anaeroplasma sp. | reverse complement strand
TGATGACATCTTATCAAGAAAAGTATTAAGAAAGCTTGAAAGTAAAAATCCAGTATATGTAAAATCACAGGCAGAAGCATTATGCAATAAAATAGATGAAATATTTGGCACAGATAAAATGCCATTATGTAAACAAACAATAATTAATATTGAACAAAATTCTTAAAGGAGTTGATTTATATGGGTAAAATTAAAACATCATTTATGATAATTTTATCTATGGTAGTAGCCTTATCCTCTATGGTAGGAACAATATTTATACTACAATCTACAGGGTCATTAGTTACTGAAAAAATAGCTCTTGAAATAACAACCGAAAATGCTACAAATATAGTATATGATGGTAAAAGCCATACAGCTAAAAATATAAATTATGATGAGAGCTTATTACAACATGGAGATAGTGTTGAATTAATAAAATTCTCAAATGAAATAACTGATGTTGGCTCAATAGAGGTTACACCAGAGGTAAGAATATTAGACTCAAACAAAAATGATGTAACTAATAAATACAAAATTTCATATATTAAAGGAAATGTTCAAATTATTCCTAGACCTATAAATATTAAACCCAAAGATATTACTGCTTTATATGATGCAAAAGTAATAACTCCTGATGATTTTGAAATTATTTCTGGAAGTTTAATAGCTGGACATAAAATATCCCCTACTTTTATCCCTAATAATTCTGCTATAAATGTAGGAGATTATAAAAGTCAATTATCAACCAGAATTTATGATATATTAGGAAATGATGTAACAAGCAATTATGATATTACCAATACAAATGGTAATATTAACATTGAAAAAAATGTAATTAATTTAAAATTTAATAATATAAATAAAACATTTGATAATAAACCTCTTTCTATTGAAGAAATAACTTATGATTTATCTACAACAATGGATCTTAATGGGAAGAAATTATCTGCAAAATTAGAATTTGATAAAACAATTCTTGATAATATTAAATATGTAGATACTTATAAAAATCTTAATTGTATTCCAAATAAAACTAAAATTTTTGTTAATAATGAGCTTATAAATAGCGATAACTATATACTTTCTATTACCACTGGTGTGGTAGAAATAACTCCTATGGAAATAAGCATTAATACTATAGGAAAAACATTCACTTATGATTCTAAAATTCATAATAATTTTGAAATTTCATATTCTGATGAATTAAGTTTATTTTTAAAAGATAATAATTTAACTTTAGATATAGATGAGAACTTAATATATGATAATTCTATTTCTTCTAATATTAATCAATTTGAAGATGCTGGATTATACGACAATAAATTTATTGTATTAGTAAAAGAAAAGGATAATGATATTTCAAAAAATTTCAATATTAATTACTCTTATGGAAAAATAACAATTGAAGAAAGAAACCTTAAAGTAAAAACAAAATCTATTGAAGAGGAATTTGATGGTGAGGAACACTATTCTAATTCAGATGAATATGATTTTATAGATGGAATTTTAGAACAACATAATTTATCGATAACATATTCTTTGGCTTCTAAAATTATGTATGTTGGAGAAATAATTAATGAAATTAATAGTATAAATATTATAGATAGTAAAACCCAAAAAAATGTAACAAGTAATTATAATATTGAAATTATTGATTCATTGATTAAGGTGAAACCTAGAATTATAGAAGTTCAAACTAATGATATTATTGATCGTGTATATAATAATACTAATTTTCAAATAAATGAAGATGATTACGTTATATTAAATCAAGATGATAATTTGATTTTAAATAACTATGAATTGTCAGCTTCTACAATTTATAATGGTGTAAATAAAAATGTTTTGAATAGAGTTATTACAAAAGAAGAAGAAATTCCTAATCAAATACTATTTAAAGTATTAGATAATAATGAAGATTTATCATCAAACTTTATATTTAAATCATATAGAGGAGAATATAATGGTAAAGAATTTATAAATAGTGGAATTGAAAATACATATGGAATCATTGAAATTAAGCCAAAAACAATCAATGTAAATATAAATAAAATAGAAAAAACATATGATAATAAACCTATTACAACAGAAAAAATTGAATACTATTTTGAAAAAGATATTAATGACAAAAATATTAATGGAATAGGGTTATATGGAAATCATTATGTTAAATATTTTACATTTGATTATTTAGATAGTGCTAATAATATTCGTAATGTTTTAGATTCAAAAAAATATAATACTAAAGATTATATTAAGATTGATTCAATAATTATATTTGATGAAAATAATAATAATAATATTGCTAATTATTATAATTTTGTTATAAGTGATTCTGCAACTGTAGAATTTAAAATAAATCAATGTGAAATTAATAGTGAAAACATTTCAATTGATTCAAAAATCTATTCAGGAAATATATTAACACCAACTATTAATTGTACAATAAATAATGAAAATGTAGATATTATTTATAATGATGAATATATAAATTCTAATATAGATAAGTTTACAAATGCTGGATCATATCTACTAGGATATAGCGCATTTAATACAACTAATAGTAATTATTATTTAAGTGAAAATATCTCAGTTCAAATGGTAATTAATAAGAAAGAATTAACAGCCACTTGGTATGATAATGATTCAGAGAATAAAATAATTATTACAGACAATATTGATTATTCATATGTATTTAATGATAAAAATCAAAAACCTTATTTATTGATCAATGATGGTAATAATACCTTTAATGATTATGAAATAAATATCATCGATTCAAATGAAGAAATAATATCAGAATATAAGAATATTGGAAAATATACAGTTTCAATTTCATTGAATGATACAAATAATTATTATATCAATAATTCTAATTATTCTTATAAAATTGTTTCTAAGATAATATATTTAAATTTAAAGCAAACTCTGCCAGAAGGATACGAATTAAAAGAAGAAGACAATAAATTAAGTAAAGAATACGATACTAAGCCTATTAATTTTAATGAATTATTTGTTACTGATGATCAAACAGATTTAAGTTTTATAAATGATATAAATATTTATGCAATTGATTCTAATGGAAATAAATTAGATTTAATTAATGCTGGATATTATGAAAATATATCATTAACATGTAATAATGCTAATATTTGTCTATTTCGGATAATCCCTGCCAGGTATCTCGGCAATTGTAGGCCACACCAAAATGGCGAAGCCAATTATGCCGAAGGCTATTTAAAGGCCGATAGGCAAGATATCCTTTAGGATAGCTTTATTAACATTAAGAATA
>JBGVLG010000194.1:0-76140 GCA_045124155.1 Anaeroplasma sp. | reverse complement strand
TTTTTGAGTAGTTCTTCTACCTCTAACAATATCACCATATCGTTGAACAATTACAGAACCACAAGATAATTGATTTGCAAGTTGAGAAACCTCATGAGCATATTCATTTGGTTTATCAAATGGTTCAGAGAATTTATGAGATACTAATAATGCAAAGTTAGTATTATCACTACCCATATTAGGATCTGCATATGCATGACCATTAGCTAAAATAGTACCACTATGGTTTTCTACTACTACGTGACCAGAAGGATTTGAACAGAATGTTCTAACTACTGTACCAACTGATGTACGGAAAATAAATTTACCTTCATATAAGTTTTTATTAATTTCTTCCATAATTACATCATTTGTTTCAACACGAACCCCAACGTCAACTTGGTTATGAGATAAACCAACTCCATGTTTTTCACACATAGATTTTAACCATGTAGAACCATCTCTACCTACAGCTAAGAATACTTGTTTACAATCGATTCTTTCTTCACCAATCATAATACCTTTAATCTTATTGTTTTCTACAATAATATCAGTTACTTCTGTTTTATAACGCATATCAATCCACTTATCTAAATCATCATAGATTTTAGCCATGATTTTAAGGTTATTTTCAGTACCTAAATGTCTAACTTTAGCACGTAAAAGTTTTAAACCTACAGCGTAACCACGTTTTTCAATTTCTCTAACTTTTTCAGTAGTTGGATCAGTAATTTGAGTAGGCGCACCATATTTTAAATTGATTGAGTCTACATATTTAATTAAATCTTCAACTAAATTTGGTTCTAAATAATCAGTCATCCAACCACCAAATTCACTAGTAATATTAAACTTACCATCTGAATAAGCGCCTGCACCACCAAAACCATTAGTGATACTACAAGCTGGGTTACAACCGTTTTTACCTTTTTTGTTAATTGGACATTTCTTAATCTTATGTTGTAAAACAGGACAATTACGATTATAAATATCGTGACCCTTATCAACTAATAAAACTTTTAATTCAGGGCTTTTTTCATGTAATTCATAAGCTGCAAAAATACCTGCAGGACCTGCCCCAACAATAACAACATCATACTTACTCATATTAAACACTCCTACTTAAATCTATGTTTTTTTTGAATTTTCTTAATACAGAAAATCATACTTACAAATAATGCGACAACTAAAAATATAATACCAATTTTCCAGTTATCACCTTTACTATAGGTTTCTCTCATTCCTATTAACAAAAATTCTGAATTCAAACTTGAAATAGAAAAACTAATAACACCGTTTGAACGATTTGAATTAACCTTAGAAATGCCACTAGTAGAATATTCATATACTTCTAATACATCACTACTATTTAATTCTTCAGTTAACTTAATTTCAACAATAATTTCATCATTAATATTTAAAACATTATTATTTTCATCATACAATGTTAGTTTAAAACCATTTTTAACTTCACGATAAGAACCTAAATTAGATAAATCTAAATCTTTATATTCTTCGCTTTCAATCTCTATATGTTTTAAATGTCCATAAGGATTAAATCCATATAAATCTGATCTGATTTTACATTCTCCATCATCACAAACTAATTCTCTTTTATTAATAGTAAGAATAGCTTTCATTTCTGGAATTTCATTATAATATGGATGTCCTTTAAAAACAGCTGTAACTTCATATATACCAGGTTCTACTCTTTCATTTCCAGTATAACTTACTTCTACACCTTCTGGTATATTGTTAGCATAAATTGAGTGAGCTTTATTATCATAAACAATAGTTGTATCTTTAAAAGATAAATTAGAAGTATTGTATTTACCTCTTACTATTGTCCAACAATGACTTTCAAATTTATCTGGATCATATCCAGTAAGAAAATATTTTGAATTATCATAATTTAAAATAGCTCTTGCAAAATACGTTCCAACTTCTTTAAAAGAATTATTTTCATATGTAATTGTAATGTTTGAAGGAACATTAACTAACTCTACTGTTTTAATTGTATCATCATATACAAATTCTATAGCATTCCACTCCATACCTGAAACATTTATAGATTGTTTAGTTTCAGCAGATACTGTAAATGACAACAAAAAAAGACTAGTAAAAACAGTTAACAACTTAAAAAATCTAGTCATACCAATCTCACCGTATATATTTTATCATATAATAAATTTTTTTAAAAGATTTTAAAAACTATAAACTAGATTTTTTTTTATAATTGTGTTATAATTTAAATATAAACACGATGCATTAATAAAAAAAGGGGTGAATAGTATGTATAAAATTGGAGATTACGTAGTTCATAACGGACATGGAGTATGTACTATTCTTGACGAAACATACAACCAAACCCTAAATAAAGAATTTTATAAGCTTGAAACTGTTCATAATAAAATGTCTATTATGATGCCTAAAGATAAAACTTATGAATTCTTAAGACCTATTCTTTCTAAAGAAGAGATAATTAAACATATTAATGAAGGTTCTAATTTATCTAATGAATACAATAAAGATAATAAGGAAAGAAAAAATGAATTCCAAGAATTAGTTACTTCTAATAATGTTATTGATACTATTCAGTTATTAAGATATTTATATCAACTTGCTATAGACAAAAAGAAAGAAAAGAAATCTCTAGGTTCATTTGATTCTCAATTCCTTCAACAAGCTGAACGTAAATTATTTAATGAATTAGCTATTGCAGCTAATATTTCTAAGGAAGAAGCTCATAATTATATAATTAATATCTTAAAAAACAATGATGAAGAATAAAAGCTCGAAAGAGCTTTTTTATTTATAAAAATTAAAAAAGTACTCTTTCGAGTACTTGATTAATTAGTTTTTCTTAGGAAGTGGTTTTAAGAATACTACGTTTTCAACTACAGCTTCTGCTGGTTTTTTGTTTGCTAAAGCTTCTTTAGCAATGTTACATAAATTCGCAAAACCTTCTGCATCATATACAGCCATTTCAGCTAACATTTTTCTGTTGATTGCGATATTAGCTAAAGCTAAACCGTTAATGAATCTTGAATATTTCATATCATTTAATTGACAAGCTGCATTAATACGGCTGATCCATAATTTTCTGAAATCTCTCTTACGATTTTTTCTATCTCTGTATGCATATACATAAGATTTCATTACTTGTTGCTTAGCAACTTTAAATAAAGCATGTTTTGAGCCATAGAAACCTTTAGCTAACTTTAAAACTGCTTTACGTCTTCTTCTAGTTACATATCCACCTTTAACTCTTGGCATCTTTCTTTACCTCCTAATTACATTGATGAGATTAATGATTTAATACGTTTTTCATCTGATGGATGTACTAAACCACTCTTTGATAAATTTTTGTTTTGTTTGTGAGACTTGTTAGTCTTTAAGTGGCCTGTGTATGAATGACCACGTTTGATTTTACCGCTACCAGTAACTTTAATTCTTTTCTTTAAACCGCTATGTGTTTTTTGTTTTGGCATTTTACTTTACTCCTTTTTCTTTATTAGTTTTTGGTGCTATAACAGCAAATAATGTTCTACCTTCTAATCTGATTTGTGATTCGATTGTAGAAACTTCTGACAAGTCTTGAACGAAACGTTCAATAACTTCTTTACCTAAATCTTGATGAACGATCATACGGCCGAAGAATCTTAATGATACTTTAACCTTATTACCTTTTTCAAGAATAGATTTAGCTTTACGAGCCTTTGTATCGAAATCGTGTTTCTCAATTGTTGGAGAAAGTTGGATTTCTTGTACTACTACAACTTTTTGATTCTTTTTCATTTCCTTAAGTTTCTTTTGTTGTTCGAAACGGAAACGAGAATAATCCATCAATTTTGCAACTGGCGGATTTCCTTCAGGTGAAACTAAAACTAAGTCTAAGTTATGATTGTCAGCTGCATCTAAAGCTGCTTGACGTGATAACACACCTAATTTTTCACCTTTATCAGTGATTACTAACATCTCTTTGCATCTAATTTGATCATTAATCAAAGTATCAGCTGTTTTCTTTTGTTTATTTATAATAATCCACCTCCATGTAGTAAAAAATAAAAGGGACGTAAACGCCCCTAAACATATCAAAGTAAATTTATATTACAAGTGACTTTTTGCCTACCAATTAATCAATCAGGCGAGAAACGGGCGTTTCTTCTTTCCACATATTATTTTACCTATATTATTCTACTATGTCTATTAGACAATGTCAAGTACTAATTTTATTTTTTTCTTGAAACTCAAATTGTAAAGTTAAATTTGACTAATTGATTACTATAACATATAATACTATAAATGGAGGCTTCTATGAATAAAAATATATTAAAACATTTAAAGATGATTCCAATTATAATATATCCATACTTATATATGATAGCTATTTTAATCATTTTTATATTTGCTGTAATTGAAGGTTCAATTACCAATAATTATGATTACTCAGCTCTTTCTGTTTTCTTAATAATTCCTTTAGCTTTATTAATAACAATAATATGTCTTTTTATCGTTATTATAAATTCAATTAAATCAGCTAAAGGTAGTTATGGAATATATTATCCTACAAGAATGAATCTAATTATAAAAATAGCTCAAATACCGGCTTATACTATTAATTTTATTTTAGGATTAATTGGATTATTTATGAGTATTTGGGGAATTGGTATAATTGGATTAGTTATAGTTGTAGATTTTTTTCAATAGGTTTATCTGGAATTAATAATATTGGTTGTTGTATAAATTTATATAAAAATAAAATTATTAGTAAAAAATTAACAATATTATTTATAATATTAAGCTTCATTTATGTTATTGATGTATTTCTTGCGTTAGGATTATTCTTATATTTAAGAAAGAACAATATAAAGGAAATAATAAATAAAGTTAATATCTAATATCTTTAATTGAATATATAGAATAATAAATAATTAAAGTTAAGATACTCCATATAATTGCTGGTATAAAGGCATCACAGGTTACTGTGGTGCTTATTTTTATTATTGGAATATAGCTTTTTAAGGTATTACTTATTATTGTAAAATTCATACACATTACTCTAAATACTATTGCTGTAAATGATACTAATATAGGGATGAATATTGATTGAATAATACCTGATAACATCATAGCTATGCTACTTTCGAAGAATATTAATATATATAGAAATAATATTATTTTTAGTGATTCAAATGATAATACATAATTAGAATATAATATTAATGGTATTCCAAATAATATTAATGAATCTATTATTACTATTATTAGATTAATTAATGCTAGAGATATTATCTTTGAAATTATTATTTTACCTCTTGGAGTATAGGATATAAATAATGAATCAAAGCTATTAGAACTTATATTTATGTTTATAATAATAGCTATTATAATAATGCTATTAAATAATTCTAAGATAAATAATGATTGATTAAAATAGCTAATATGAATATCATTTGAATTTGCTAGATAAGTATAGGGATCCATAAAAGGATTTGCTGTAAAGAATAAACATAATCCTGTTAAAATAATACCTATTAAATAAATAATAATTGTAGTTTTTTGAATAATCAATGCTAGATTTAAGCTAATTAGAGTTCTTAGCCTTTCTCCTCTTCTTTTCATTCAAGAAGCCTCCTTTTACCTCATATTCGATTGGACTTAACTCATTAAATAATGTTTTTGTATGAAGACACATAATAATAATCTTATTATTTTCTTTTAATGTAATTATATCCTGCTTTAATAGTTTTTTTGCTGCATCATCTAATCCATCTAATGGTTCATCTAGGATATAACAATCACTTTTGTTATTTAATATTTGAATAATACCAAGCTTTTGTAAATTTCCTTTTGATAGTTCTCCTATTCTTTTATTTGGAATTTGATATTTTTCCATTAGTTGTATAGGAATTGATAATAAATTACAATATGATTTTACACTTAATAGTTTAGGCATTGAAAACTTATCAGGAAGGTAACTTATAGATATATCTTTTTTAATTGAACCTGATGATTTATAAATTATTCCTGATAATAATTTAACTAGGGTTGATTTGCCGGATCCATTAATTCCAGATAATATATATAAATTACCCTCTTTAAAGTCTAAAGATACATTATTTAATATATTTTGATTATTATATTTTTTAAACAAATTATCTATCTTAAGCATATATTATATCAGCACTCCTTCCTTTATTTTTATAATCTTCATAAGGATTATCAGTAAGCTTATAAGGAAATTGATCAATATAATAATTTTTATTATCAATTTTTAATGTTAAGAAGGAGTTAAAAACTAACATGGTTTTTTTATATATTAAAGGAATAAAACAAGATACTTTTTTTATATTATAGGTATCTTGGATACTATTTCCTACAAGTTTATATCCTTTAATAACTTCATTAATTTTTATTTCATTTTCATATCTAACATTTTCGATTATTTGATCTAATCTTCCTTGGGCAAAACCTCCTAATGAAAATTCCTGAAGTTTACCTTCTATATTAGGTGTAAGAGTAATTCCTACTAAATATAAATCATCATCAAATTTAGAATAACAACCATTTAATAAAGAAAAATCTAATAACTCATAATTAGCTGGATTTAATATTGAAATAGAACCTAGACTTGCTATTATAGTAAATGAAGTATTTTTAATATGTAGCTTAGCACTATTTAAAGTAATTATTCCTTCTCCTAAATCTGGAAGAGTAGCTTCAAATTTATGAATATAACCATTTTTTACCTCATAGGTTTGACATGTTACATCCGATAATAATACATAGGCAGTAGAGTTTTCTATTGTATAGATATTGTCCTCTACAAAAGTGAAGGCGGGTTTCTTTTGATTTGAATACAATTCAAATTTTAAATTTTTACTTTCTTGGTATGTATATCCAATTCCCTTAGGTATTGTGTAAACCTCTAATTCAACAGATTTATAATTTGATAATATTACTAATCCAGTAATTAGAATTGAAGTTGTTAATAATAATACAAATAATAATTTTTTCATAAATACTCCTAATTAATTTTTACTTTTTCAATTTTAGCATATTGACTTTCTAAGGTTACAAATTCATAACCTCCATATAATGATCTATAGAAAAATTCATAATATGCACAAACTCCATTGTTAACTGTAAGATTACCAGTAAGATAAATAATACAACGACTACCTGGTTCTACTGTTATTTTCATTGTTTGTTTTTCTTTTCTTGAAATTGTAGTTGAATTTGAATATTCTACTCCTGCTTTGGCTGAGGCTTCTGCTTTTATTTTATTAATATTTCCTGAACCACTTCCACTAATTTGTCCACTTGTAGAAAATGAAACCTTATTATTCATCTCTACTTGAACATCAATATCATATGTTATACTTGTCTCTCCTTTGTTATGTACACTAAATAATGTATTAGAGATGTATGATGCTTGGACATTTTTAGCAATTGGATATACTACTACTGCATAAAAATATGTACCATCAGTCCTTGGCATCAATTCATCAAGTTCTTTAAGAGTAAAGTTTTTTAAAAGCTTACCTGATGACATAATTATTTCAACAAATGATTGATAATCAGTCGCAGCATAATCTTCAGCCTCAACTTCAATAGTAAATGCAAAAATTACTACTAATAAATATGTAGTTAATAAAATATAAAATTTCTTCATAATATCACCTATTTTTTTCCCTTCATATAATAATAGTAAGATTTTGCAATTTTCTTTATAATTTTTTTCATTTTTTTTAATTTTTTTATGGGGATGATTAAAATTAATGCTATTACAGCCATATCAAAACTAATTTTAAAGCTTAATCCAATGGAACTAACTGCTTTAGCTATTGTTATTGGATATTTATTTACTGAAGGATTAGATGCCTATCAGGTACAATCAATTGGAAACTTTTTCGAACTTATAGGTCAAACAATAATTACCTATGGTACTCAAATGGAAAATATTAATGAAGATAATAATAATAATAAAAGTATAGGAATTGAGGATGCTATTCTTATTTTAAAAAATAAAATCGGTAATATTGAAAAAATTATTACCGAATTAAAAAAATAAAAGGATATTACTTTTTTGTAATATCCAAAATATATTATTTATTAAATCTAATTATTTTTTCTACTGCTTCATCTAAATATGAAGTATCATAATCCTCAATTAATCCATTATCCATTAGCTTAGATAATTCTGGATTTATTGGAGTTGAAGCTAAAGGCTCTATATTATAGAAGTTTGAAACATCTTTAAGCTTTGACTCTCCAAACGGATATAATAAATTATTACAGCATGAGCATTTTATATAACTCATATTTTCTATTAAACCAATAATTTTAATATTCATTTGCTGACACATATTAACTGCTTTTCCTACAATCATTTTAACTAAATCCTGTGGAGTTGAAACAATTACTACACCATCTACTGGAATAGATTGAAAAACAGTTAAGGCTACATCTGAAGTACCAGGAGGCATATCAATTAGTAAGAAATCTAGTTCTTCCCATAATACATCCTGATAAAATTGTTTAATTGCTCCACCTAATACAGGGCCTCTCCATAATACTGGTTTAGTAGGATCAGGAATTAATAGATTTATTGACATTACCTTAATTCCAAGCTTAGTTAGTGGAGGAAACATTAATTTATCATTACCTTCTACACCCTCACCTACTCCAAAGGCCTTTGGAATAGAAGGACCAGTAATATCACTATCTAATATTCCAACCTTATAGCCCTTTTTAGCAAGGTTTACTGCAAGTAGGCTTGTAACACTAGATTTTCCTACACCACCTTTACCAGAAACAACACCAATGATATTTTTAATATGATTTTCCTTTGCTGTTTCAACTAATAAAGATTTATTTTTATCACAATTTGATTTGCATGAGCTGCAATTATGATCACATGACATTTGTATTACCTCTTTTTTATTTCATCTCATATGATATTATGAGGTGAATTATATGTATAGCTATTATAATAATCCAATCTATTATAGGGATGATAACAGAGGATTACTTTTACCATTTTTAGTAGGTGCTGCGGTAGCCTTTCCCATAGGATATATCGCATCAAATACTAATAAAAATCAAATGGTACCAATGAACTATGGATATCAACCAATGTATAATCCCTATTACATGTATCCATATTATATGCCCTATCGTTAATTATTATCGCTATTATTAATTGATTGAAGCAATTCTAATATACGATTACCATTATCTAAGGAAGTATCACGCTTGAATATTAATTCAGGCATTTTTCTTGCTTTAAGCTTTTTACAAAGTTCACTTCTTAAATAGCCTTTAGAAGCTTCAAGCTCTTGTTGATATTCCTTTTCATCTCCCTGATAATAGGTATAGTAGATAGTCATATATGATAAATCATTAGTAATTCTAACTTCTGTTATTGTAACATGAGAAAGATGCTTGTTTTTAGTATCTCTTGAAAGAATAATGCTTAATTCTCTTAAAGCATTAGATTCTAAACGTTTTAAGCTTAAACCCATTATCTAGGAATCTCCTTTAAAATAGAGGCTTCAAAAACATCTCCTTCTTTAATATCATTAAAGTTTTCGATTGTAATACCACATTCAAAGCCATATTTTACTTCTTTAACATCATCTTTAAATCTCTTTAAAGATGCCATCTTTCCCTCAAACACTACAACACCATCTCTTAATATTCTTACTAATGAATTTCTTTCTATAACACCATCTGTAACATAACATCCTGCAATAGTACCAACCTTAGAAAGCTTAAATAAGCTTCTAACCTCAGCTTGACCTGTAACAACCTCTTCAAATACTGGATCTAATAATCCCTTTAAAGCTGCCTCTATATCTTCAATTACTTTATAGATAATATTATATAAACGAATTTCTACACCCTTTACTTGAGCTTCTTGACGAACTGGTGCCATCGGACGTACATTAAAGCCAATTATAATTGCCTTTGAGGCTTCAGCTAATGAAACATCAGTATCTGTAATAGCACCAACTGTAGCACGAATAATATTTACCTTTAAATCTTCAATATTAATTTTTTCTAATGATGCCTTTAAGGCTTCAACAGAGCCTTGAACATCACCCTTAATAATTAAATTAAGGATTTTTTCTTTATCCTTTGAAGCTTCATTAAATAAATCCTCAAGTGAAGAAGCTTTTCTTAATGATAATTCTTCTAGTTTAGCTTTATTAGCACGTTTTTCTGCGACCTCACGAGCAGTACGCTCATCAGGAAATACCATAAATTTATCTCCTGCTTGTGGTACATCAGAAAGACCAGTTACTGCAACAGCAGTTGATGGAGATGCAGTTTCAAAACGACAATGTCTATCATCTTCCATTGTTCTTACCCTACCATAGGTATTTCCACATACAACAACATCACCAATTTTCAAGGAACCATTTTGAACTAAGAAAGTAGCAACAGGACCACGTCCCTTATCAAGCTGAGCCTCAATTACAGTACCCATACCTAAACGATTAGGATTAGCCTTTAGTTCCTTCATTTCAGCAACTAGCTGAACCATTTCTAATAGCTGCTCTACACCTGTACCCTTTAATGCTGAAATTGGTACAAAGATTGTATCTCCACCCCAATCCTCAGCAAGTAATCCCAAATTAGCAAGCTCTGTCTTAACATGATCAGGATTTGCAGTTGGCTTATCCATTTTATTAACTGCAACAATTATCGGACAGCCTGCAGCTTTAGCATGAGAAATAGCTTCCTCAGTTTGAGGCATTACACCATCATCTGCAGCAACCACCAAAATAACAATATCAGTAATTTTGGCACCTCTAGCACGCATTTGAGTAAATGCAGCATGTCCTGGAGTATCAATAAATGTAATCGCAAAGCCATTATGAGTTACTTGATAAGCACCAATATGCTGAGTAATTCCTCCTGCTTCACTCTTAACAACACGTGAATTACGAATTGTATCAAGTAATGTAGTTTTACCATGATCAACATGACCCATAATTGTAACAACTGGAGGACGAGAAATCAAGTCCTTTTCATCATCTTCAATTACAATTTCATCAAAACGTTCAATATCTGTAATCACTTCATCCTTAAGTTCAAAACCAAAATCCATAGCTACTAATTCAATTGTCTCACGATCAATTGTTTGATTTTGATTAGCCATTATTCCTGCCTGCATAAGCTTCATAATAATTTGTGCAGGAGTTTTTCCTAAACCTGTAGCAACATCTAAAACAGTCATTCCATCCTTGTAAGTTAGAACACCCTTTTCCTTTTGAGCATCCTTTTTTCCTCTTTGATTAGGGATATTTGACGCTCTTTTTTCTTTTTTATTATTGCCTTTGGCCACATAAATCACCCTATTTCTTTAATATTTTTAAAAATCCATTATTTGTTATTCCAATAACCATTCTACCACTTTTTCCAATAGCGTTAGAAAGTTCAAAACTAGAATAACAACAACAAACCTCCACATTATAAAACTTTGATTTATCTAAAATCAATTTTTGGGCATTTTTAGAAGCATCATTAGCTAAAAATACATATTTAACCTTACCACTTCTAATACCCTCAACAACAGTCTCTTCACCGCAAACTAAACCACCACTACGGCAACAAAGACCTAAATTACTCAAAATACGATCCATTATAATAAACCTAACAATTCTTCATAAATTGAATCTGGTACACTTACCTCAAGCTTTCTATCTAAAGCCTTAGACTTTTTAGCCGCAAGGATAATATCCTTATCCTTTTTAAGATAAGCTCCTCTACCATTAGCCTTACCTTTTAAATCAACAATAACCTCATGTTCAGGAGTCCTAACAATTCTAAATAAATCTTTTTTCTCACAAACATCTTTAGACTGAACACAGGTTCTTAAAATTTGCTTACGCTCTTTCATTAAATAAGAAGCCCCTTCTCATATGCCTCACTGACTGGCATAATATCAATTTTCCATCCACATGATTGAACAGCAAGACGGACATTTTGTCCTGATTTACCAATAGCTAACGATAAATGATCATCAGGTACTACAACAACTGATGATTTTGCCTTAGGATCGACACTTAAAACCTTAGTAACATTTGCTGGTTGTAAAGAATTAGTAATTAATTCCTCTGGATTTTCACTCCATTTATATAAATCAACCTTTTCGCCACCTAAAATTCTAACGATTTCTTGGATTCTAATTCCACCCTCACCAACACAAGAGCCAATCGCATCAACCTTTGGATCATTTGAAAATAATGCAATCTTACTTCTGTCTCCTGGATCACGAGCAATTCCTTTAATTTCAATAATACCACTCTTGATTTCTGGAATATTATCCTCCATTAAACGAATTACTAATTGCTTATCAGTGCGAGAAACTGTAACTCTTGGTTCTTTAGTAGTATTCTCAACTTTCTTAATATATACACGAATAGAATCACCAATCTCACGAGAATCATTTGGCAATAATTCATTTAAAGGGATTCTTGATGTAACTCCATATCCTAAGCTTAAGGTTAATGCTTTTTCATCCTTATTTGTTATTTCTGCAACAATCATTTCACCCTCAAGCTCTACAAAATGAGCAAATGCCATTTCTCTTTGCTTAGTTCTAACTCCTTGTGTATATACACTCTTAGTTGCACCTATTTCAGTTCTTGAAAATTCCTTAATATTTATTGGTCTTTCAATGATATCTCCAACCTTATAGCTTGATTTTATTTTCTTAGCATCCTCAAGAAGCATTTCCTTTGGTCCTTCTGGATCTGGTTCTTGTGAATATTCGCTAACAACCAAAAATACTGCATATAACAATATTTCATTCTTTTCTGGATTTATTATTACCTTACAAGAGGTATTTCCATTTTTCTTTTTAAAAGAATTAATTAATCCTTTCGTAAAAACCTCATAAACATCTTCTACACTTATTCCTCTTGCTTCTGCAACCTCATGTGCATTTTCAAAAAAAGCCTTATTAATCATTTTCTCCTCCTATAGCTTCACTGCAAGTCTAATTAAATTAATATCAATAATCTTAATTTTAAAATTTTTAAATCTTCCCTTTAGATTAACTCTCAGGGTAATTTCCTCATCATTACTATCTATTAGGGTTCCCTCATATGTGAGTTCATTTGTCTCTACATGTACATATTTATTAATACTATCTTGTATCTCCTCTATTGAACGAAGTTCTTTTTCGGCCCCTGGAGATGATACCTCAAGCATGTATTCCGGTAAATCTTTATCATATTCATCTATTCTTATAGATAAATATTCATTAGCTTGAGCTAATGTATCAATATCAATACCTTCTTTTTTATCAATTAATACTCTTAAAATTAAATAGCCATATTCTTTGACAAATTCAACTTTATATAATTTACATTGATGTTCCTCTAAAAAAGGCTTAAGTATTTCTTCTACAATCTTCAAATCCACAAAATCACCTCTTTGCCCCTAATCAAATAAATAAGAGAGGTATTTAGCCTCTCTTCCTTAACTATCTATTTAAATTATAATATCAAATTCCTTAAAATGCAAGATAAAAAAAATATTTTTAATGATATTTTCTATTCGCTATGATTATCTGATAAAATTTTTAAAATTCTATCATTATTATAAATTTTTGCTAAATCCAAAGGAGTGTATCCAAATTCATCTTTTCTTGACACATTTCTGATTACAGCATATTTCTTTATTAAATCATAATTTTCAATGATAATTGCATAATGTAATGGATAATTTGTACGATATAAATAATTTTTATATTTTTCAGATTTTTCATTTATAAATGAAGATAAATCATAGGTAGGTATTATGTCATAGATTGTATCACCAAAAGTAGATTTACAATCTAAAACTGCACCATATTTCATTAATAGATCTATAATAGATTTATTTTGCTTGACTACTGCATAAAATATTGGAGTCTCACCACTTTTATTTTTAGCATTTACAAAAGCATGATTTTTTAATAAATAGTTAACAATGTTAATATCTCCTGCCTTAGAAGCTATATGTAAAGGAGTCTCACCCATATAATTTGGAATATTAATTATTTTATCATCGATTTCTATTTTATTTAAAAGATCTAAATTTCTACTTCTAATCAATGACATAAATACAGTTTCATCCTTATTATCCTTTTCATAAAGATTAAAATTAGTAGATTCTAAGAGTAAATATATCAATTCCTCCCTACCAAGACTACAAGCTTTGAATAAAGGAGCTTGCCCATCGTTATTTTTAATTGATACATCAGCACCATGTCTAATCAAATTTTTTAAAAAACCAATACGATTATTTACAACACAATAATGAATAGGAGTATCACCATATTTATCTTTTATATTTATATCTATATAATTCTCTAGTAATAAATCAAATATTTCCTGATTGTTAAAAATAATAGCATAATGAATTAATGCCATTCCTCTTTCATTTTTAACATTAATATCTCCATTTGCTAAATATTTTCTTAATTGAGAGATATTATTGGAAAAAACAGCATCAAATGGATTCATATAATCACCTATAAAAAAAGATAGAGAAAATCTCTACCTAATATCTTCTTTTAATACTTTACTAGGCTTAAAAGATATTGCTTTCTTAGCTGGAATGATTATTTCTTCACCAGTTTTTGGATTTCTTCCATGTCTTTCTGCTTTAGTTTTTAATTCAAAAGTACCAAACCCAGAAATAGCAACCTTCTCACCATTTTGAATTCCTTCTAATATAGTAGCAAATACTAAATCAACAGCTGTATCTGCTTCCTTCTTTGTTAATTCTAATTGGTCTGCTAATGCAGCAACAATTTCAGATTTTTTCATGTTTTATCCTCCATAGATTATATTGTGGTTTAATTATACCAATTATAATTGTCTTTTTCAACAAAAAGATTAAATAAAACCTCAAATTCAACATATTAAACTTATCTTATTTTAACTAAATAAATTGATAATAAAACAAGTACTAATTTCTTTTAAAATAAATAAGTTTACCATTTAATCAAAAAACAAAAAATAAAAAATCAAATATAAATTTAGCTATATTTTCTGATATGATAATAGTGATATTTATTATAAATTTTTATGTGAAATTTCTCAAATTTTTTTATTTTAAACTAACTAAT
This sequence comes from Anaeroplasma sp., assembly GCA_045124155.1. Lineage (GTDB taxonomy): Bacteria > Bacillota_I > Bacilli_A > Acholeplasmatales > Anaeroplasmataceae > Anaeroplasma. The sequence continues at coordinate 61,028 of JBGVLG010000194.1, read as the reverse complement.
TCAAGTTCAACATCAACACCACTTTCAGTAGTCATGATGAATCTCTCTCCAACCTTGTGTGATAAAACTGCTTTTGCAAGAGGAGAATCTGTAGAAATCTTACCTTGGAAAGGATCAGTTTCACTACCACAAATTTGGAAATTTTTTACTAAATTTTGTTTTAAATATTTTACTGTAATATATGTAATTTCTACAATTCGAGCATTTTTTAATAATTCCTCTATCTCACGGATACGAGCTTCATTTGCAGATTGTTCTTCTCTGGCTGCAGCATAATCAGCATTTTCAGATAAGTCTCCTTGCTCACGAGCCTCTTTAATTGCTTCTTTAATACGAGTACGATCTTGATTTTTTCTTCTATCAAGTTCTTCTTCTAATTCTCTTTTACCATTTATTGTTAATTCAACTGATTTTGTATTTACCATAATAAATTCCTCCATAGTAATTCTTTTAACATTATACAAATTTTTATGTCAAAAATCAAGTATAGATTTATTTGCATTTTCTACACATTTTACACTTTTTAAAATAAAAAAATAGATATTATAATTAACAAAAATTTCAATTCATATCAGTTTATAAACTTTTATTATTATTTCATTCATATTCATTATTATTCAAATATAGTAGTTTTAATACTTAATATTAATACCTATCATTATATTTTATCTTTCTTAATTCGTGCTGAATTTTTTTACAATTAGGTATTTTTGATTCTAATAATTTATAAAAATTATCTTGATGACCACTATAATAAAAATGAGTAAATTCATGATATATAACATATTTTATATATATAGGTTCATATTTTGCAAGACTTATAGCTAATTTAATCAACCTTTGATATGGAAAACATTTTCCATAAAAGGTTTTTACATTTACATAATCTATTATAATAGAATCATTAATATTCATATCTTTTTTTATTTTCTCAATATCTTTTTCAACAAATTTCCTTAATTCATTACTATATAATCTCATTACTACCTGTGAAATAGTAATATCATTTGTAGAAGGTGAATAAATTATAATTGAATCTTCTAATATTGTATATTTAGAAATTGATGATTCTAATATTACTAATTCGTATTTTTTTCCAAACAAATGAATACTATAATCATTTTCATGTAGTAATGGGGTGTTAATGTGATTTAAAATAAATCTTTTATGCTTTTCTAAAGCACTAAATATATAGCTTTGTGTCAAAGGAGTAGGTGATGTAAAGGTAACTATATTGGGAGGAGATACCTTTATTCTAATACTCTTATATCTTTTATCAATATTAACTATAATATTTAATTCCTTATTATCAATATTATATAACATTATTTTCTCCTTCCTGAAAGGACTATAAATGAACTATTTAAATACTACTACAGATTCCTTTATGGAATCATTAAAAAATGCATATGGTTCAAAAAAGAACTTTGAACATGAATTAATTCATAAAGCATATGAGAATGGAAATAAAGGAAAATTATATTTTTCTATGAATAGATATTATAATTTTTCATTGAAAAAAAATATCAATAATAATGATTATACGCTATTGACTTGTAATTTAGACTATTGCGATATTTATAATTTCATTGAAGATATTGATTATAAAAAGCTTTCCTTAGCATATCATGAAATAAAGAAGCTAATTGAGTCTAAGTAAATCATAAGGGTGGAGTTCTATTTCTGATTTGAAATAAATTTCTTGTAAAGGATGACGAGCAGCATCAAGAATATTTCCATCCTTGTCATATATTTCTTCTATTTTTAAATTAAAAGTATTTGTAGGTGTAAATACCTCAATTGTTGAAAATGGAGTAAAATAATTTCTTTGTTCTACAATTACCATTTTTGTATTTTTATCATAAGAACGTACTATTCCTATAAATTCCTTTGTGGGAACAGTTAAATTAAGATCGTAAAGTTCTTCATCAATAGTAGGCTTATGGAATAAAAAACCAGTTGATGTTAGACGATTTTCAGCCTTTGCAATTGCATTTTTATAAAGATTAAAATCTTTCACTTCATGATTTGCTTCATATTCATCGATAATTCTTCTATAGGCATTAACTACTGTAGCAATGTAATGTAAGGATTTCATTCTTCCTTCTATTTTAAAAGAATCAACACCAATATCCATTAATCTAGGAATTGCCTCAATTGCACATAAATCCTTGCTTGACATTGCAAAATAATCACCTTCCTGGTTGTATATCTTATTATCATGAATTAAATCATAAGTCCACCTACAGCTATGTGCACATCCACCTCTATTAGCATCTCTATTAGTCATATTATTTGATAGCATACATCTACCTGAATATGAAACACACATACCGCCATGGATAAAGCATTCAATTTCAATATTGGATGCTTTTTTTATTTTTTCTATTTCATCAAGTGATAATTCTCTTGCTAATACTGCTCTTTTTGCACCAATGGATTCATAAAATTCTACTGCTAAAGCATTTGAAGTTGAAGCTTGAGTAGATACATGTGCTTCCATTTTTGTATGTAATACAACCATTTTTAATATATAGATACTAGACGCAATAACTGCATCTACTCCACATCTATCTAATGCTTGCAAGTACTCAATAACTCCATCTGTATCCTTTTCATGCATTACGATATTACAAGTAACATGAATTTTAGCATTATGCTGATGTGCAAAATCACAAGCCTCTTTAATATCTTCTAAAGTAAAATTTGAAGCACGAGAACGTAAGGAGAATTGAAGTCCACCTATAAATACAGCATTTGCTCCATATAAGATTGCTACCTTTAATTTTTCTAAATCTCCAGCAGGAGCTAATAATTCAAATTTACTCATAGTTTAAGCTCCTCCTTTTGATATACACTATCCTTTAAACTGAATCCATCCTTAATATTAATATTGAGTGATTTAATTGAAGTCATTGCCTTAGATAAATCATTATCAAACTTAAATGCCTTAATAATTTTTAATACTTCGACCATTATTTTTTTATCTAGATACAATGATTCTATAAATTCATATTTTAGATTTAATTGATTTAAGTATTTTAAATAGCATATTGAATAGGAACGATATATTTGAGTTCCATAATCATTTTCAATTATTGGAAATAAATCATTTCTTGTTATTTCTTTTATATATAATTTTTCATGAGGATATTTTGTATTATTTTTATCCTCATATAAAGAAATTAATCTTCTATTTGAATAAAACATAAGATGAGTACCAAATATTTGATAAAATAGAGAACCATCAAAATCTTTTGTTGCATGAATGAAATCCTCTATTGTTATTTCTAATGACATTCCTATTGCGTTAGGCATAAATTCATTATTATACATTTTTAAATCTATACCATTAGTAATCATTGTCTCAGGATTATAAATAAATTTATTTGAAATATTATTCTTTTTTGCATATTCTAATAAACCAATATCAGATACATAAAACAATACATTCTGATTATGATATTTATTTATAAAATCAATTATATTATCTATATCAGATGGATGCATAATACGATTTATTCCTAGAATAGGTATGATGTTTTTGTTTTCACATAATTCTAATGCTTTTTCTAAATCAAGGTTTTGATATGTAATTGCATAATCCTTAACCATTAATATTGCAGCATCAATATAATCAGAATATAGTTCTAATGATTCATTATCATAAATGCTTATAGTTATCATAATCTCATCTCCTAAAAAATCCATGGAATCCATGGATTTTAAACTAATATCTAAAGCCGCCTTTTCCTTTTCCCTTACCTTTTTTAGCTTTAGGCATACCAGAAACTCCAGAATAATTCCCATTTTTCATTTGGGATTGCATTCTCTTCATTTGAGTTTCATCCATTCCCTTCATTTTTTTCATTGATTCTTTCATGCTAGATAAGGTTTGACGTAATTTGTTAACCTCCTGAATAGAACGACCACTACCTTTTGCAATACGATCACGACGTTTGAAGTCCTTATCAATTAATTCAGGATGTAATCTTTCTTTTTCAGTCATTGAATAAATAATTGCTTCTATTTTATCAAATGCTCTATCATCAACATTATTTAATGCATCCTTCATTTGACCAATTCCTGGAATAAAACCTAAAATTTTTGATAATGAGCCCATTCTTTTAATCATTTTAAATTGCTTAAGCAAATCATTATAATTATAAGACTCACTCATCATTCTTTCAGACATTGATTTCATTTCTTCCTCATCAATATTTTCTGTGACTGTATCAATTAAAGTCAATACATCACCCATACCAAGGATTCTATCTGCAAGTCTATCTGGATAAAAAATTTCCATTGCATCAAGTTTTTCTCCTGTTGACATTATCTTAATAGGAATACCAGTCATTTCCTTTATTGATAATGCAGCACCACCACGAGTATCACCATCAAGTTTTGTTAAAATAATACCTGTAATATCTAAATCTTTATGAAATGCTAAAGCTACATTTACTGCATCTTGTCCTGCCATTGCATCAACTGTCAATAATATTTCATCAGGATTAGCTATATCCTTAACATTTTGAAGTTCTTGCATAAGTTCTTCATTAATTTGAAGACGACCTGCTGTATCAATAAAAACTAAATCACAGCCTTCATCCTTAGCATATTTCAATCCTTCTGTGACTATTTTTTCAGCACTGACTTTAGTTCCCATTTCAAATACCGGAACATTTATCGATTTACCTAATGTTACTAATTGATCCACTGCTGCAGGACGATAAATATCTGCCGCAATCAATAAAGGCTTCTTTTTAAGCTTTTTACGATAAAATAAAGCCATTTTTCCTACTGCAGTAGTTTTACCAGCACCTTGAAGACCAACAGCCATAACTACTGTCATACCACTTTTTTTTATATTAAGCTCTACTGCTTCACTACCTAAGGTTTTTCTTAATTCCTCACGAACTATTTTTACTACTTGTTGTCCTGGGTTTAATCCTTTAAGTATATTTTCTCCTAATGCTTGTTCCTTAATATTAGCTAAAAATTTCTTTACAACCTTATAATTAACATCCGCTTCTAGTAAAGAAAGTCTAACATCTCTTAGCATTTCATCAATATCATTTTCATTTAATTTACCCTTACCAGTAAGACGTCGTAATCCCATTTGTAGGCGAGAACTCAAATTATCAAATGCCATAATTATACTCCTTTAAAATAGATAAAATATCTTCTTTTATTTTTTTATCAATATCTAATGATTTAATCATATTTATTTTTTTATATATGCTAAGTTTTGCTTCATATTCAAATAAAGTTTGTTCAACTCTTTTGAGTTGATCATAAACTCCATTTCTTGAAATGGAGTAATTTTCAGCTATTTCTGATAATGATAAATCCATAAAATAATAATCTTCAAAATACTGTTTTTGTTTTTCTGTTAATAAATTACTATATATATCATATAATTCTATAATATATTCTCTACTATCATTTTGCATATTATTCCTCAAAGAAATCGGCAAATAACCCATAAAGATATTGTTCAATATCAAATACCTCTAGATCGTCTACCCCTTCACCCAAGCCAATGTATTTAATAGGTATACCTAATTCATGTCTAATAGCTAAAACTATGCCTCCTTTAGATGTTCCATCAAGTTTTGTTAATATAATACCTGTAACATCTGTCGCTTCTTTAAATGCTTTTGCTTGTGACATTCCATTTTGACCAGTTGTAGCATCAATAACTAATAATGTTTCATGTGGAGCTTCTGGTATCTCATGAGATATGACTCTTCTCATTTTAGAAAGTTCATTCATTAAATTAACTTTATTTTGTAGACGACCTGCAGTATCACATAGTAAAATATCATAATTTTCATTTTTGGCCTTTTTCACAGCATCAAACATAACTGAAGAAGGGTCGCTTCCTGCTTCCTTTGTAACTATATCCACGCCAATTCTTTTAGCCCATACTGATAATTGTTCAATAGCACCAGCTCTAAATGTATCTCCTGCAGCAAGTAAAACTTTTTTTCCTTCTTTTTTATATTGATAAGCTATTTTGGCTATACTTGTAGTTTTTCCAACTCCATTAACTCCAACAAATAAAATTACAGATAAACCATTTTTATTAAGCTTAAGATTAGCATTTACAATCTCACCATTTAAGTATATTTCAAACATTTTATCCATAATAATTTCTTGTAATTCTATAGGATTTGATATTTTCTTAGTATTAACCTCATTTCTAAGGTCATCAATAAAATCTATAACTGTATCTACTCCAATATCAGCCATGATAAATACTTCCTCTAAGGAATCAAATAGATCATCATCAATTTTATTGCTTTTAGATAATATTTCCTTTAGTGAGGACAAAGCACCCTCTCTTGTTTTATGTAAGCCTAGCTTATATTTTTTATTTTTTTTATCTTTTCTTTTAAATAAATCAAAAAAACCCATCAATACCACTCCATTTATAGAAAGATTATATCATTAAATATCCTAAAATACAAATAAAGGGACCTAGTTTTTTTACTAAGTCCATTTTTTTATTTTATTAATTTATTATAGTCCTCATTTGAAACTATATTTTTACATTTAGGATAATTACTGCAGCCATAAAATATATTCCCCTTATTAGTTCCTCTTGTGGCTTTTCTTTCAACTAAATGTCCTACACCACATTTTGGACAAATAACTAAATTAGAATTTGTGTCTTTTTGAGAATTTTCATTACAATGACTAGCACAATAACTATTTCCATCTTTATCTTTCAACATTAAATCATGACAATTTGGACAATATTCTCCTGTAGGCTCATTATCATATAGATTTTTACATTTAGGGTAATTACTACAAGCATAAAATACTTTTCCCTTATTTTTGCCTCTTAATGCTTTTTTCTCAACTATACTTCCATTACCACATTTTGGACATTTTATATCTACTAGTTTTTCTTCGTCACAATGATTACTACAATATTTTACTCCATCAGTAGTAATTAGTAAAATACTACCACATTTTGGACAATATTCATCTAAAGGCTTATCATTATATATGTTTTTGCACTTTGGATAATTACTACAACTATAAAATAGTTTTCCTTTATTTACTCCACGACCTGCTAATCTACCTAAAAGCCTACCCTTATTGCACACTGGACAAATAATATTTGTATCTATTATATCAGCATCTTCCTTTTTGATATATTTACAATCAGGATAATTACTGCAAGCTACAAATTCTCCATATTTTCCTAATCTAATAACTAATGGTGCACCACAAGTTGGACATATTTCATCGGTAAGAATAGGATATTTAGCTTCCATATTTTCTAATGCATTATTAAATATAGGCAAAAATCCGTTATAAAACTCGTTAAGTTCTATAAGCTTATCCTTATTTCCAGTAGCTATTTTATCTAAATCATTTTCCATATTAGCAGTATATTCTACATTAATTATGGAACTAAAATATTCCTCAAGTTTTTCAGTAGTAAGTATTCCTTGTTCTGTAGGTACTATACTTTTCTTATCTAATACTATATATTCTCTATCTTTAAGAGTTTGAATAGTTTGTGCATAAGTAGATGGTCTACCAATACCCAAATCCTCCATATCTTTGATTAGAGTAGCCTCAGTATATCTCTTTTTAGGTTCTGTCATTTTATCTAAAATATTTACCTCAAGAGCATTATATGAATCTCCTAAATTAAAATTTGGAAGTAAAGTATTCATATCCTCTTCAGATTTACCATATACTTTTAAATAACCATCAAAAACTAATGACTGACCTGTTGTTTGCCATAAAGAATCAGTATTTTTAAATATTACCTTTGTAGTATTAAATATAGCTGATGACATTAAAGAAGCAAGACATCTATTATATATAAGCTCATATAGCTTAAATTCATCATCTGATAAATATTTTATTAGAGATGAAGGAGTTCTTAAAATTGAAGTAGGTCTTATAGCCTCATGTGCATCCTGAGCATTTTTTTGAACTTTAGTTTTAACTGAACCTATATATTTTGTACCATATTGTTCTAATATGTATTTATTCGCTGATTTTACAAATGAATCAGCAAGACGTGTTGAATCAGTACGCATATAAGTAATTAAACCTATTGCCTCACTTCCAATATTCTTTCCTTCATATAAAGTCTGAGCTAATCTCATTGTTTTTACTGGAGTAAAGCCTAGCTTGTTTGATGCATCTTGTTGTAATGTTGAGGTAGTATAAGCAGGACTTGAATTTCTTTTAACCTGTTTAGCTTGAATATCTGAAACAGTAAATGATAATAATCTATTTTTAAGATTTTCTAATATACTTCTATCAGTTATTCTATTTTTATTATTATATTCAATATTATTAATGCTAAAAAGCTTTAATTTATAGCTTGGAAATAAAGCTTCCATCTCATAATATGCTTCCGGAATAAAATTTTTTATTTCATTTTCTAAATTAACTATTAATAATAAAGCAACTGATTGAACTCTACCTGCACTCTTTGAGCCAATTTTTTTCTGAAGAAGCTTTGAAATTTTAAATCCAAGAATTCTATCTATCATTCTACGACATTCTTGACTATCAACCATTTTCAAATCAATAGGGGTAGGATTATTTAAAGCCTCATTTACTGAATCCTTTGTTATTTCGTGAAATTGAATACGGTTTGAGCTATTTAAATCTAAATCAAGAACCTTTGCCAAATGATAAGCTATTGCTTCTCCCTCACGATCGGGGTCGGTAGCAAGTAATACTTCTTTTCCTTTACATTCTTTTTTTAAAGTATTAACTAAAGCTTCTTTATCTTTCATAATTTTATAGGTTGGAGCGAAATTATTAGGAATATCAATTCCTAATCCATCTTTACCTGAAGTAGCTAAATCACAAATATGACCTTTACTTGATAACACCTTATAGCCATTACCTAAATAACCCGCTATAGTTTTTGATTTACTTGGTGACTCAACAATAATAATCTTTTCCATAAAATCAGCTCCTTATTCCCTATGCAATTTTAAATATTAAGCCAAAAGAAAATAAATGTCAAGTGAAAATTTTCATAATAACTACTACTATTTTTTATTTTTTTCTTTTATTATTAAAATAATAATCATAATATAAAAGTTTTTAAAAATATTTATCAAATCATATAAAAAAAAAGTATATAACAATAATCGCTATATACTCTTCCATCATAAAATACTATTCATCTTTATCTATATCCAAATCTAAAGATAATTGTTTTGAAAAATATTTAGAAACAGGATAAAATGTTTTTCTATGAATTTTACATGGTCCAAATTTTTCAAGAGCTTCCATATGAGCACGAGTTCCATAACCCTTATGATTTTTAAAACCATAATTAGGATATTTAATATCCATCTTGTCCATATAATGATCTCTTGTTACCTTTGCTAAAATTGATGCAGCTGCAATACTAGCAGATAATGCATCACCATGAACAATTGAATCGTGAGGAAGCTTAAGTTCAGAAAGTGGCATTGCATCTATTAATGCATAATCAGCTGGAATTTTCAATCCTAAAATTGCTTCAAGCATACCCTTTTTTGTTGCTTGATAGATATTTAACTCATCGATTTCTTCTTCACTAATAAAAACTACTTTATATGAAATAGCTTTTTTTATTATTTCTTTATAGAGCATTTCTCTTTTTTTTTCTGTTAATTTCTTAGAATCATTTAATCCTTCAATACGAACAAATTCTGGCAAAATGCATGCAGCAACACAAACTGGTCCTGCTAAAGGTCCTCTTCCTGCCTCATCAACTCCACAAATACTATGAAAACCTAAATCATATAATTTTTCTTCAAATTTATATAAATTACTATCAATATTCTGGTTTTTCATAACTCATCCTACCAATCTTATTTCCCCTTAAATCATTTAATATAATATTATAGGTTCTATCATAATCAATTAAGCCACCTTTAAGAAGACAACCCCTTCTTTTCGCTATAGATTCTATATTTATATAAGGATTCTCATCAATATTTGATAAATTATACCTATTTTTTAATAAATCAGGATAATTTTTCATAATATATTCTAAAGATTTAATACTTATAAATTCTAAGTCTAAAATTTCATCTTTTATAGAACCACACATAGCTAGTTTAATTCCAACATTTTGGTCTTCAAACTTTGGCCATAATATACCAGGGGTATCTAACAATAGTAAATCAGAAGTTACCTTAATCCAGGTTTGGGTTTTAGTAACACCAGGCTTATCTCCAACATTAACAGCTTTTCTTTTGGCCAAAGTATTAATTAATGTTGATTTACCAACATTAGGAATTCCAATAATTAATGCTTTAATAGTTTTATTTTTTATTCCTCTTTCTTCTCTTTTCTTAAATTGTTCTTCAAGCGCCTTATTGGCATAGTTTACAACCTTATTAACATTATAGCCGGATATTGAATCAATATCTAATGCTAAAATATTCTTAGTTTTATAATATTCAATCCATAATTTTGTTATTGATTCATCGGCAATTGTTGATTTACATAACAGTATTAATCTAGGTTTATTTCCAACTATTTCATCAACCATAGGATTTGTTGAAGAATATGGAATTCTAGCATCCTTAAGTTCTATTACTAAATCTACAAGTTTAATTATTTCCTTTATTTCTCTTTTAGCTTTTGCCATATGTCCTGGAAACCAGTTAATATTGGCCTTAGGATTTTCAACCTTTTTTTCTTCCATAACAAAATCACTTCCTTAAAAACTATATTATTCCAAATCTATTAAATGGGAAAAATCTAAAATATACAATTCCATAAATATCTTCTATTTTAACAAATCCGAAAGAACGAGAATCCTTTGAATTATCTCTATTATCACCCATTACTAATATTTCATCATCTAAAAGAAGATATTCATAACTAAAATTTTCATTATTTACAAAGAAATTTTTATATTCTATGCTTGAAATTAATTGATTGTCATCTGTATTTATTTCCTTTAATACTACATTATTTATATATAAAAGGTTATTTTCAGAATCAAATCTTATTTTATCGCCACCCTTTGCGATAACTCTTTTTATATAAAAGCTATTATCATCGCAATATGGTCTAGCATCTAAAACAACTACATCACCATTTTTTACACTATTAAAGCAGTTTAATGATAAAACATGCTCTCCTTCTTGAAATGTATTATCCATTGAATGTCCATGGATCTTACATGGAGAAGTAATAAAAATCATAATAAAGATAAATACAGTTAAACATTTAAAAATAAATAAAGGAATATCTAAAAGCTTATCAAGCTTTAAAGATAAACTATAATCATTATTTTTAGTCTCTAATAAATAAGTAACAATTTGAAAAGTATTAAATCCTACTACTATTGCTAGAGAAATAATATAGATTAATATACCAGATATAGAAATATTGAATAAAAAACTTGCAAAAATTCTTGAAAAAAGAATAACTCTTTTATTAAAAATAATAGAAAATAATAAAAATATTATGCAAAAAACTTCAATAATAATTTTTGAATATAATAGCCTCCATTTAGAAGGAATTTTATTATTCTCATTTACTTCTTGTTTTTCCATTAAAAATCTACTCCTCTATTCCTAGAGCCTCTTGCAATTCTTCAACAGTATTCACCAAAATATCTCTTGATTTTGTACCTTTTTTAGACGATACTACTCCTTTTTCCTCTAAAATAGTTACAATTCGAGAAGCCCTATTAAAGCCTAAATTAAATTGAATTTGAATAGAATTAATTGAGCATGACTGAGTTTCAATGCAATACATACCAATTTCAAATAATAAATCCAATGATTCATTATTATCCTTTTGATTAATATTTCCAGATTTCATTTGTTGACGTAAATCATCATGACTAAATATATAATCTGAGCCATAAGTATTTACTATATAGTCACAACATTTCATAATCTCATCATCATCAACATAAGAGCCTTGAGCACGTTCAGAGGCACCACCATTTTTAAATAGCATATCTCCTCTACCTAATAATGCTTCAGCTCCAATTTCATCTAAAATGACTAATGAATCTTGTTTTGATGAAACACGGAATGCAAATCTACATGGAATATTAGACTTTATAGTACCATTAACTACATCTACAGTTGGCTTTTGAGTAGCTAAAATAATATGCATACCACATGCACGAGCTTTTTGAGCTAAACGAATAATGTAGCTATTTACATCATCACCACATTGCATAACTAAATCATTAAATTCATCAACAACAACTACAATATATGGCATATTTTCTAAAGAAGGATTTTCTTTTTGCTTTTTTATATATTCAGTAATCTTACGACATCTATTTCTAGCAAAAACATCATATCTACGATCCATTTCTTCACAAGCCCATTTTAAAGCTTCTGAGGCTTCAAATACATTTGTAATAACTGGAGTACATAAATGTGGTAATCCTTCATAAAATGAAAATTCTACTTTTTTTGGATCGACTAAAATCAATCTCAAAGTATCTGGGGAATTTTTAATTATCAAAGACATTAATATTGTATTAATTGATACTGATTTACCAGATTGAGTAGCACCTGCAATTAATGCATGTGGCATATCTGCTATATTTTGATATAATACTGACCCATCTATTTTCTTTCCCATTGCTACATTAAGAGGATTTCCATCATTTATAAACTCAGGACTTAAGGTATCTCCAAAAGGAACAGTTTCAGGAACTGGATTTGGAACCTCAACACCTACAGTAGGTTTACCAGGGATAGGAGCTTGAACACGAATTGATTTTGCTTGAAGATTCATTTGAAGATTATCATAAATCTGATTAATTTTTTTAACATTAACACCAGGTGATAAATATATTTCATATTGAGTGAATGTAGGACCTTTTGTATATTGTATTACCTCACCTTCAATATCAAAATCATTTAATGTACGATTAATAATATCTTTTTTCTCTTCAATCCAAGCTGGCACTTCTTCATCAAAAGAATTTGATTTTTTGAATATATTCTCAAAAGGAACAGAATAATTCTCATATCTATTTATTGTAATTTCTTTTTCTGGTTTTTTATTAACATCAGGACTTACTGTTGCACCAAGTCCATTTGTGGATTTACTTTCATTATATCTTCTTCTAGCTTCTTCAATTGTAAGTGATTTATCTATTGCAGGATTAAAATAATTATCATTTGACTCATCAAAATTAATATTTGGAGCCTTCATTTTTGGAATATCATCAAATGTAATTGTTTCTTCTACAAAAGTTTCTGTAGGTTCTTGCTTAGGTTCTATATTATTATCTTCTTTAGAAAGAAATGAAGGAATATTAACATTAGGTTTAGAATCATAGCTATTATATTCAAACTCATCATCCTCAATATTTAATTTAAATTGATTATCCTCATCAAATAATGGCTCTTCTGTTTCTATTTCTTCTTCAATAATTGGCTCAATATTAGTATTTGCAATGTCATCAACTGATAATTCATCTAAAGAAGAAATAAAAGTATCCATTGTCTCTTTCATTAATACTTGATCTTGAATTATTTTTTCTGGTTCTTGTCCTTTATCAGCACCATATATCTCATTAATCTTTTTATTATTTAAAATATTGAATTCATAATATTTTGTACCATGAATCTCTTTAAGCTTTTCATCAGAAATATGTTTATCTTCTTCTTTTCTAATAAAATCATAACCATAATCTACATCAATAGTTCCCTTATTATCTATATATGATCTTTTATTAGTTACTTGTGTTCCGTGAATAGGAGAGCATACCTGGCTTGGTATAAATTTTCTTGAATATGAGGTTAATGCGAAAGAAGAATATATTTGATATATTTCAAATCTATCATCATCTTCTATTAGTATTCTATTTTTATTCTTTCTCTTCATTATTTGCCTCCATATTATTCTTTTTAAATAAATAATTTATACTGTATGTAGATTCATACTCATAACTATTTTTATAATTGTAATTAGATTTTGATTTAAATCTATATTCAATATCAGGGTAATCATTTATTTTTTGTACTTCATTTTCATTGTTTTCAAAAGAACTTAATTCTTTCTTTGCATCATCCATATCACTATCCATTGAATCTATTAAGCCATCAATCATCTGGGTTAATTCATTATTATTACTAAAGGCTTTTTTACTATAAATCTTATAGGTTTCTTCTCCTGCAACTGCAATAATAATAAGGCATAATTTATCAATGACAAGATTAATTATTCTATCAATAACCTGTATTTTAAATATTTTATATGGATTAATAACATTTAAATAATCAATTACTTTTTTAAATTTTGATGCTTTTATTGTTCCTTTTACTATTTCGTTATTCATAATCTCATTAGTTTTTTTTGTAAAAGACATTATATCAGAGGCTTTTAGTTTTTTTAATAATCTAACACCTTTTCTATCTAATAAATCATCAACTCTTTTGCTAATATAGTTAGTCAAAAGCATAATTTCTTCAATAGTAAGCTCAAAAATTGGATATTTACTTTTTGGAGAATATACATATGCAATACCATATATCAAATCTTTAACTAATTCATAACAAAATTGAGGTCTAGATTTTTTTCCTCTTAATTCTTTATCCTTATATGATGCTTGAGAGGCTTCAACCATAGCCTTAACATCATTAAGTTCTAAAGGATCATCAGCATTTTCAATAATAAATTTTTTATTCCCCAAAGATGCAACAACCATTATTGCATATATTAATAATAATAAGATAAATCCAACAATTATACCAATAATAAAAGCAATTAAAGCACTAAAGTTAAAATCAAAAATCCAAATTTTAATTAAGAACACCTCAATCACTTCCTACATAATAATCTATTTTATATTATACAATATCTAAACTGAAATATAAAGAAATAATGATTAAAATATTATTCAAAATTTCTTTTCAATTTATAAAATATATAATTCTTAAATAATTTAATTTCCTTTATTATCTATAATAATTAATTAGCTAGTATATATTTATCATTTTATATTAATTATAAAAATTTATGTTAATAATTAATATTTTATTTCTAAGTATTAAATCTATATTCTATATTTTGAATAAAAAAACTTTTTAAATAATTAAAAATATGAGATAATAGTTATTGGTGATTATAATGTATTATTGCTTTATGGATTTTGATGGTACTCTAACAATCAATAATAATATCCTTAATAATGAAGCTCTTGATATTATAAATAAATATTTAACTAATAATGAACTTTGTATCATTACAGAAGAAAATTATGAAATAGTTAAAAAATATTTAGAAAAAAATAATATTGAGTGCGATATTGCATCATTGAGCTCAAATATTTTATTATTTCATAACAAAATAATTAAAGGAAATATTTCATTAAATATAATAAAGAAGATAATGAATTTTTGTAAAGATAATATATATACTGCTTATTTTGAATCAAATAATAAAACTGAAATTGTTAATTATCAAGAAAGACTAGATTCTATTTATCCAAAAAATAATAGAGAAATCGTATGTACTCCTAAGAGAAAAGCAAATAGTATCTTCTTAGTGATTAATAATACTATAAAGGAACAATTAATAGATTTTTTATTTGAATTAAAAGTAACATATAAAATATTAGGAGAGGATAGAAATAGGGTCATTTTAAGATTATCATATATTTTTAATACAAAATTAGATATTTATTATTATTTAGAGGATTATCTTAAAGATAAAAAAACAATAGGTATATCAGATTCGTATACTGATATACCTATATTAGACAAATGTGATATTAAGATTGTGATGAAAAATGGTGATGAAATAATTAAAAATAAATATGAAATAACTAAGTATGATGTCAATAATAATGGAGCTTTAATTGCATTAAATGATATCTGCAAGCTTTAAAAGGTATAGTGCGTTTTTAGATTCGCAAATACCTTTTTTTATTTTATAATCAAAGCTTATTTTATTATCAATATATTCTTCATTAAAATGATAATTATCAATATTATTAACTTCTGTTAATTGATTATCATGAGTCGATATAATAAATAATGACTTATATTGATTGAATAAATCAATTACTTTGAATGCTGCAGTAAGTCTTTCCTCTTGATTAGTTCCTTTAAATATTTCATCTACTAATAATAATGTTTTTTCTTCTTTTATAGCTTGATTCATTTTCTTCATTCTTAATATTTCAGCATAGAAGGTTGACACTCCCTCTTCTAGCATATCATTACAGCGTAGTGAGGTTAAAACATTTAATTTGGGTCCCTTAAAGGATTCTGCAAATACTAAACCTCCAGCATTTTTTAAAATTTGATTAATTGCTAAGGTTCTCATAAATGTAGTCTTACCACTCATATTACTACCAGTTAATATGATACCTTTATCCATTTTTAAAGAATTAGGAACACAGTTTTTTACAAGTGGATGATACATATTTAATACATCTATAATATCATTATCTTCTGGAATTGAATATATTTCATTATCAATACCCACTATAGCTAAAGATAAGGCACATTCTATAATTGAAGTATTTGTGAAAATAAAATTTAGATTATAATTCTTTTTCACTAAATAATTAAATAATACAATTCCAAAAAAATCTACAATAAAGATATTTGATAATAATTTAAATATTATATTATCTCTCATTGCTAAAAAAGAAAATAAATGAATGGCATTATTTAATGAATTAATTTCTGGCGTTATTTCATTTATTAATGATATTAAATATTCATCCTTTAAATCTAATGATTTTATTATTTTATATAAATCTTTATAAGCTAATAATAAAGTATGATATTTCGAATTTGGAGCACTATAGACATTATTTTTCAAGCATGTCAATGATAATATTACATTTAATACTAGAAAAATAACAATATATGGGGCACTAAAATTAAGAGTGAATATACCGATTAAATAAAAGATTGTAATTATAAATGATAATATTGGTAATATGAATATAGGTTTAAAAATAATTTTAAAATTAAAAATTGTTCTAATTTCATCAGGAGAAATACCATATGCTGACTCATTAAATTCTAATAATGCAGCTTCAATATCTAATGATTTTTCCTCATTAGCTAAATAATATACAGATTTAATAAAATCAATAGACATAGTATCAGGATTAGTTAATTGTTTTTTTAATAATCTTCTTCCATAATAGGTTTTTGCAACATTTAGATATTGAAATAATGAATTTTTACCAAATATATCTAAATCAGAGGATTTATAATCATCTTTATTTATAAATTCATTTCCTGTATCATGGAATAAATTTAGATTATTATTTCTTCTATTATAATGATTTTGATATATTTGTTTCTTTTTATTTAAAAGACTATATTTCTTATAATATTTATTAGTAAACAGTATTAATATTATAAAAGTAGCTAATAAAATTATTGAAATAGTACCATATAGGTAATAATTACCAATAGAAAACAAACAAATTAATGATATTATTAGAGATATTGCTATTATAAATCTAATTATTGATATAAAAATTGTAATTTTTTTATATTTAGATATTTCATTATCTAAATTATTTTCATTTTTAAAATTAATCACTTTATCATTCCTTTAAATAAATAAAGGGGATTAACTCCCCTTTATTATATTATAATTATTATTTTGTAACCTTAATTGGTTCTACATGCCAAATATCACGATTATATTCCATCATTGTTCTATCTGTAGTGAAGAAGCCTGATTTCGCAATATTGATCATTGACATCTTAGCCCATTTTGCTTGATCCTTATATAGTTCATTAATCTTTTCATGAGCCTTAATATATGAATCAAAGTCCTTTAATACGAAATAGTTATCATTATATAATAGGTTATCTCTAATTTGAGCAAATTCGTTTCTATCTACCTTATCAAAGAAACCATTTGTTAATTGATCAATAACTGTATGAACACGAGAATCATTATTATAAATATTCATTGGGTCATAGCCACCATTTGCGTATAAATCAGTAACCTCTTTAGCATTCATACCAAAGATTACAATATTATCCTCTCCAACTAAATCAGCTATTTCAACATTAGCACCATCCAAAGTACCTAATGTTACAGCACCATTCATCATAAACTTCATATTGCCAGTACCTGATGCTTCCTTTGAAGCAGTAGAAATTTGTTCAGATACATTTGCTGCTGGCATAATTGTTTCAGCATAGGTAACATTATAGTTAACGACAAATACTACCTTTAATAAAGAATTTGTTTCTTCATCATTATTCACCTTATCTGCAATTGTATTAATTAATTTAATAATCTTTTTAGCAAATGCGTAGCCTGGAGCACTCTTTGCACCAAAGATAAAGCTATGAGGATAATAATTTGCTTTGAATTCTGGGTCTGTTTTTAATCTATTATATACATACATAATATGTAAAGCATTCATTAATTGACGCTTATACTCATGTAATCTCTTTACTTGAATATCAAAAATTGAATTTGTATCTAATGATACTCCTTGAGATGTATAAATCTTATTTGCTAATTCTTGCTTACGAGCCTTCTTCATCTTAAGAAATGCCTTTTGTAAATCCTTATCATCAACATATTCTAATACTTTTTTAAGTTCATTTTCAGGATCTTTAACCCAATCAGGACAAATTCTATTTAGAATTTCTACTAATTCTGGATTTGAATGTAGGCACCATCTACGATGTGTAATACCATTAGTCTTATTATTAAACTTACCTGGATAATAATCATTAAATACCTTCATTTCAATATTCTTTAAAATTTCAGTATGTAATGCTGCAACACCATTTACACTAAATGAACCATGAATAGCCATATTAGCCATATGTACTGTATTATTTTTAATAATTGCCATCTCGTATGCTTCTTTTGAATTAGAACCATATTTATTTTCTATTTCAATTAATAAACGGCGATTGATTTCCTCAGTAATTGTAAAGATTCTTGGTAATAATCTCTTAAATAAATGTACTGGCCACTTTTCTAATGCTTCAGCAAGAATTGTATGGTTAGTGTATGCACAACAATTCTTTGTGATTCTCCATGCCTCATCCCAATCAATATGCTCTTCATCAACTAAAATTCTCATTAATTCAGGAACAATTAATGCAGGGTGAGTATCATTAATATGGAATACCACCTTTTTATCTAAATTCTTAACTGTTTTAAAAACCTTTTTATGTTCTCTTACTGCATTAATAACACCAGCAGAAACAAAGAAATATTGTTGTTTTAGACGTAAAATCTTTCCTTCTTCTGTTTCATCATTAGGATATAGCATAGAAGAAATTTCTCTTAAATTTCTATGGTATTGGAATGCATCATTTTCAGGATATATATTTGCTGGTTCAGCACTCCATAAACGAAGTGTATTTACGATATGATTATTATCGCCAATAATAGGAATATCATAAGGAACAGCCTTAACATATTCTGCCTTTTTATGTTTAACGATTAATTTACCATTTTCGTTATTCATTTCAATATATCCATAAAATGGAATTTCAACAGCCTCCTCAGGCTTACGAATTTCCCATACGTTAACATCCTTTAACCAACGGTCAGGATGTTCAACTTGATAGCCATTTCTAATACCTTGTTCAAAGAATCCATAACGATAACGAATACAGTTTCCATGAACAGGTAAACCTAAAGAAGCTACAGAGTCCATAAAACAAGCAGCAAGTCTACCTAAACCACCATTTCCTAAACCAGCATCAGTTTCTTGATGCTCAACCTCATTCAAATCAATACCTAATTCATCAAAAGCTTTTTTTACAATTGGATATACTCCAGCATTCATTAAATTATTAGTAATCATTCTTCCCATTAAGAATTCCATTGAGAAGTAATAAACCTTTTTAGCTTTTGCTTTAGCAGTAGCCTCTTGAGTTTTTAACCAATCCTTCGCAATATAGTATCTAACCATTTCACCTAATACCACATATTGTTGATATGGTGTTGAATTCTCAAATTCAACTGCATATTTATTTTCAACATTTGAAATAAATTCCTTTTTAAATGTTTCAACATCCTTAAACATTGGATAATTCATATAGTTCCCTCCACAAAATTAATCAGGTAGATTTTATCATAAAATGCCTATTTTCTAAATAGTTTTTTAATTTTTATTCTGCTAAAACGCTTTTAGCTGCTGTTTTTTTAGTTATTTTTTTCTTATTTTTTAAAATAACGATACTTAATGGAGGAATAATCATAGAAATAGAATTTTTATTTCTTCTATCTTGAATTGCCTCAACCTTAATAGGTTTAGGATTTATTCTATTAGTACCACCATAAATATCTCTATCTGAATTTATTAATTCAACATAGGTACTTCCCTCTTCTGCAGGAACTCCAATTCGATATGGCTCATGAGCATTAGGAGTACAATTCATAACAACTAAAACATTATTTCCATTTTTATCATATCTTACAAAGCTATATAATGATAAATCAGCATTATCAGCATCCATAAATTCGAAGCCTTTTCTATCATAATCTAATTCCCATAAGCAAGGCTCTTCTTTATATAATACAGTAAGCTCACGAACAAATCTTTGAGCAGCATCATGATCAGGATATTTCTTAATATTCCATGGTAATTGACTTTCAAAATGCCATTCATCATAGCTTCCTAGTTCATTACCCATAAATAATAGTTTTTTTCCTGGATGAGTCATCATATAGCCTAATAAAGTCTTATATTGAGCAAATTGTCTCCATCTATCACCAGGCATTTTATTCAATAATGATCCCTTCATATGAACAACCTCATCATGTGAGAAGGTTAATAAGAATTGTTCATTATAATAATACATCATAGAGAAGGTTAACATATTATGATGATATTTACGGTAAATTGGATCCATCTTGAAATATTTTAAAGTATCATTCATCCAGCCCATATCCCATTTATAATTAAATCCTAAACCACCCATACCAGAAGGTAGTGTAACATGAGCAAATGAACTAGAATCCTCTGCAGCTAGAATTAATCTATCATCATATTTGAATAATATGCTAGAAAGCTTTCTCATAAAATCACAAGCTCCCTCATTAACTCCACGATTAATATTACCTAAATAATAAATCATATTACTTACAGCATCTACTCTAAATCCATCAACATGGAAATATTTTAAATAATACATAGCATTAGAATATAAGAAGCTTCTAGTAACACCCTTTCCTAAATCAAGGTTTACAGTTCCCCATTCCTTATTCTCTCTATCTTCTTCTTTGCTATATTCATATAAAAAAGTACCATCAAAACGATATAATCCAAAAGCATCTTTACATATATGACCTGGAACCCAGTCCATAATTACACCAATACCATGTTGGTGTAAATAGTCTACAAAATACATAAAATCCTTTGGAGAACCATATCTTGGTGTTATTGAATAATAACCTGTTCCCTGATATCCCCATGAAGCATCTAATGGATGTTCATATACAGGCATAACCTCAACATGAGTATAACCATAATCCTTTAAATAATCTACAAGCATTGGTGCTAATTCATTAAAACTATAGAATTCCTTACCATCAGGTCTTTTCCAAGATCCAGCATGCATCTCATATATTAACACTGGCTTATCATAGGTTTTAGGATGAGTAAACATCCAATCAGCATCATTCCAATTATAACCATCAATGTCATATACCTTAGAATCTTGATTTGGTCTAATTTCAGAATAAAATGCATATGGATCCGCCTTAAATAATACTTCTCCTGATTTTGTTGTAATTACAAATTTATATTTTTTCCATTCATAATTACCTTCAAGCTTTAAATACCAAACACCCTTAGGATCAACACAATTTAAATAATCTTTATTACGTGTAAATCCATTCCATTCTCCAATAATTTCAACGCTTTTAGCATTAGGTGCATATAAAGCAAATTCGCATGCAATATTATTACCATTATCATCCTTTACTAAATGAGCTCCAAAAAACTCATAGACATTAATACAATCTCCTTGGTCAAAAAAATAAAGGAAATTTTGATCTATTTTATCCTTAATTAACATAAAAAACACCTCTTTTAAATAAATAATCGTATATATCCACACTCATTATATTATATTTTATTAAATATAACAAGAATATTATTTAGTAATAAATAAAACTCCTAAGGTTCCTTTACCGCAATGGCTAGTTACAACACTTCCCGCTACAGTAGTTAAAACCTCTTTAAACTTAAAATTTTTTTTAACAGTATCATTAATTGTTGATACTATATCATCATCACAAGAAGAATGAGTAATAAAGACTCTTGTATCATCATATGAACTAAATTCATTGGCTAAATCCTTTACATAATTTTCAATACATTTTTTTAAATTACCACGATATTTCTTTTTTACTCCTAGAGTACCATTTTTCATCTCAATAGCTGGATGTATTAATAATAGCTTTGTAGCTACTAAAGCGGCAGCACTACATCTTCCACCCTTATATAAATAATCTGTTGTATCAACAACAAATGAGGTTTGAACCTTATCTAATAAAGAATTAATATTATTTATTATTTCTTCTAGATTTAGTCCCTCATTTAAATAATCACAAGCCTTTAATACTAATAAGCCTTGTCCTGTAGAAAGATTTAATGAATCAATAACTCTTACCTTTCCATCAAGCTCTAATGCTGCAAGCCTTGCATCATTATGAGTAGATGAGCATTTACTTGAAATACTGAAATGTATTACTGAATCATATTCTTGTAATAATTTACTAAAAAAATCGAAATATTCTAATTGAGTACACGCACTTGTTTTAGGTAAAGTATTTGTTTTCTTTACATAATTAAAAATATCATTTGGAGTAATATTCACTCCATCTTTATAATCCTTATCACCTAATAATACATGAAGCGGCATTACATGAATATTATATTTTTTAATTAATTCATTTGATAAATCAAGGGTAGAATCAGATGAAATTGCAATTTTATACATAAAATAGCTCCTTTTCTTTTGTTATGATAATTATAACACTTTTTTTAAAATATTTAAATGAGTTTATTTTATACTTTTAATATTAATCCTTTTTTGGTATAATATTTGTCAAATTGGAGGTGTCATTATGCAATTAAAATATAATGAACAAATATTAAAGGTTACTGAATCTGAAATCAGAAAATTTAATGACTATGCAAGAGAAAATAACGCAGAATATTATCTTACACTAGGAGAGCCTGATTTTTATACTCCTGATGAGATTGTAAATAAGACTATAGAAGCATTAAAAAATCATAAAACTAAGTATGGTCCTACTCCGGGTAATCTATCACTAAGAAAAAAAATATGTGAATTTGAAAAAAAATTTAATAATGTTAATTATAATCCGAATGAAGTATTAATTACTCAAGGTTCTACTGAGGCTATAACCTCTGCATTATTTACTATTTTAAATCCAAATGATGAGGTTATTATTCCTATTCCAGCATATCCAATGTATGCAGAAATTGTAAAATATCAACAAGCAAATGTTATTAATATTGATACATCAAGTAATAACTTTCAAATTACAAAGGAAATGCTTGATAATGCAATTAACGAGAAAACCAAATGTATAATCTTAACTTCACCTAATAATCCTACTGGTTCTATTCTTTCTGAAGAATCATTAAATAATGTCTACAATGCTGTTAAGGATAAGCCTATTTTTATTATTTGTGATGATGTATATAATCAAATTATATATAAGGATAGAAAACCTGGTTTTGTTAAATATCAGGATTTAAAGGATAGAATTATTGTATGTCAATCATATTCAAAAGCCTATGCTATGCCTGGATGGAGATGTGGTTATATGCTTGCATCAGAGGAATTAGTAATCCATGCAAAAAAAATCCATCAATATATGATTGTTGCGTTAAATACTTTTATTCAAGATGGTATGGAGGAAGCATTTGATATAGATAATCAATATATGATTGATTCATATAAAATGCGTAGAGATTATATTTATGATAGATTAGTAAAAATGGGTCTTGATGTTATATTACCTGATGGAGCGTTTTATATCTTTCCATCAATTAAAAAATTCAATATTTCTTCTATGGAATTTTGTAAAAAATTAGTAAGTGATTATAAAGTGGCAATTATTCCTGGATATTGTTTCGGTAATGATGATTTTATTAGAATTAGCTATTGTGTATCTATGGATGTTATTGAAGTAGCTTGTGATAGAATTGAACAATTTGTTAATAAATTAAAAAAAGGAAGTAATATTTAATTGTTATCACAAATAGATGTTATGTTAACAATTAACAAAAAATAAAGAAGCATTTTATTTTTAAAGAACTTTTTATAATTTAATATTATATAATTTACCTTATAAAATAATTTACCTTATAAAAAAGACTGTTAGTTACAGTCTTTTTTCATTTTAGATTTATCTTGGTATATCATCTATAAATTTTTTTATTGAACCATCTAATAAATCAACCTTTCTAGCAAATAAATAGGTTTTTTCATTAATTGGGAAGGTTTTTCCTTCTAGTGCGTAACAAGCACCAACGAAAAATGCGAGCATTTTATTAGCACCATAAACATCTAAGCTTTCAAAATTTAGAATTAATGGATTTCCTTTCGCAAGTTCATCAACTAGCTTACGAGCTTTATCATCATCATCCTCTAATTGTTCCATAATAATTCTTGATGCAGCAGTTTCTGATTTATTTAATTCATTTTCTTTTTCATCATAACTATTTTTACTTTTTCTTCCAAACATATTATTCCTCTTTATTTCTAGAATAAGGAAGTACCTTAGCCTTAGTATCTTGTCGAACCATTACTAATGTAGTATCAGCATAATCATTTAAAATTTCCATTCTTTGAGGTGGACAAGCAATAATTACTTGTAGTGGCATTGATGAGATAAAACTCATCATAGCTCTCATACGGTTTCCATCCATCTTATCGAATACCTCATCAAACATAACAAGGCCTATAGGGTCTCCACCTGAGAATCCAGTTTTTGTATAAACTCTAACAAATGAGGCAATAATAGCTACATAGAATGGTACTTGAGTTTCACCACCGGATTTTTCTTTAAATACTTTTGAATATGTCATTGTATCACCATCTTTATTGATGATTCTAATATCATAATCCATGTAAGTACGATAATCTGTGAATTTATTAATTGCACCATTACTATTTAATTCATCCATTGATAATGATTCAAATAATTCTCTAATTTGCTCATCATATTTATTTTGGAAATCATATGTAAATAGTCCTTGATTTAAATCCACAAGTTCTGATGTAACCATATCATAGAATTGAGCATATTCACTACTACGAGGGAAAATAAACTCATATCTATCATTACCAAAGGTAATAGATGACAATGTCTCATTAATTTTTCCAATTTCTTGTTCTGCAGTAAGAATATTATTTCTTAGTTTTGCAATAAAATCCTCTTTAAATACTACTTCTGCTGATTCTCTAGCTTGACGGACCTTTTGTTCGTAAGAAACCAATTCACTCTTTTCTAATTTATTTAATTCTTGTATAAATTTAGGCATTTCTGAAACACCAGTAGATAAAGTAGAATTATATTTATTAATAAAATAGAATTGTTTTGCAACTAATGAATCATTTAAAGTAGTATATGAAGCTTCTTCACTACGATATTTAGCTTCATAATCAGATAAGGCTTGATTGAATCCTTTTATATTTATAATTGATTCATATTCATTTTTTGCTTTCTCTTCAATTGTTACAGAATCACCAGCAATTTTTTCAAGCTTATCAGTTAAACTCTTAAGTTCTTCTGTCTTTGCATTAACAAGATTTAGATATTGTTCAATTCTTGCATCTATTGCTCCAACTTCTTTTGAATGATTCATTTTCTTTTCTTCAATATTTTTAATTGTTGCTTGAACCTTGTTATAATCATCCTCTAATTCTGATGGAGTTGCAGTCTTCTGACGCTCAAGTTGACGAGTTAAATCAGATAATATAGCTTGCTCTTTTTGTAATAATAGAGCCTTATCTAAATCTTCAACTAAAGGTCTAACTTGAATTCTTTGTAATAAATCTAATTCTTCTTCAATAGAATTAATCTTACTATTTATATCAGTATACTTAAGTTTAGCTTCATCTGCCTTTTGTCTCCAAATAACTGTCGCCTTTCCAGCAGCGTTTTTACCCATAAATGGACGAGGTACATTTGGATTCATGCTTGCAACAGTATAACCACTATAACGTAATAGGTCAGCTGTAACTGCAGTTGAATATTTTTCAAGATCTAATGCATCATCACACATTATAACATTACCACAACGATAATTAATATAGCATCTTGCATCTTGATTAGCACATTCAATAATTGAAGCTAATGATTTAGGTTCATATCTAGTATATTTTCCAATTTGCTTAGTATTAATTAAACCAATACCATATAAAGTTCTATATCTATCTTTTATTCTTCTATATATTTGTAAAGCATTATCATAATATCTTGGCTCTACAATTAAAGAAAAACGACTGTTTCCTAAGAATATTTCAATACAATCAGACCATTTTTGATCAGTGATCTCACATAATTCTGCTAAAATATGGACTGAAATATCATAATTATAGATTCTCTTTAATGCCTCTTTTATTTCTTCTCTCATTTGTAATAACTCTGGATTAAAGTTAATTTTATTTTGTTCAAGTCCTCTTAATGCAGAAGAAATATCATTAATTTCAATTAATATTTCTTGCTTTTTAGATTCTAAAGAACCTAATTGTTGATTTTTCTTATTAACAATTCCTTGTAATCTACTATCAAAATCTTTTAATCTAATTTTATTTTCTTCTACTGAATTCTTATTAATTAGACTTAAATTAATAGTAGAAGCCTCATGATAAATTTTATCATCAGATAATCTTCTTAATTCATTAATGATATCCTTAAAATTAGAATTTCTCTTAAGAAATGCCTGTTGATTTCCTTCTAGAGTAGTGATATTAGCTTGAGTTTTTAGAATTTCACGATTAATATGTTCTCCTGTTTGGAAAGAATCATTATCTTTAAGTAAATTAAATAATTCTCGTGAACGATCTTGTAATGCATCATTTTCTTGATTTAAGTCAATTAATTCTTTTTCTTTTGCTATTTTTAGATCTTCTTCATGAGTAATAGAACGCTTTAATTCTTGAATTTGCTTACGAATATTTTCAACTTCAAATAAATGCATTAAATATTCTAAATAGCTCTTATTTTCTTCTATTTTTACTATTTCCTGATAAATAATATCTATTTCTTTTAAATCAGATATTTTTGTTTGAATTTGTTTAAGTGTAATTTCTAACTCTTTATATGCACGAATAGAATCTTGGATAGCACTAACATCAATTTCCTTTTCTTCAAGAATATTTTGATAAATAAAATCCTTAACATCAGCAATTGGCTTAAAAGCTAAAGCTTTAGGAATTAATCTATAAAAATCCTCATTAATTGAACCAAAGGCATTTCTAAAGCCACGTTTTGCTTCTTTTTTTGTTAAGAAATATTCAAATAAAGGATTATGCTTTCTAAATTCAACTGTTCCATAAATAGTATTATTATCAGAAATAAACATTTTTTCCTCTATAGGAGCATCGCTTCTATAGAAAATACTCTTAACAGGAGTTAAATCTCCAAAGGCATCTATTACAGCACCTACTGTAAAATCAGTATCAGTTTTTTCATCATGAAATTGTAATGCGATATGACCACTTACATCTCCGTTACGAAGATATTCTTTATCATCCATACCCAATTTACACTTCACATAGCCACGTAAATCTCTTTTACCCTTATCATTAGCTGCAAGATTAAATACAGTATCTCCTGCTGTTAATACATAGGTTATCGCATCCATTATTGTTGATTTACCTGAAGCATTTGGTCCTGTAAGTAAGGTATTACCATTAATTTCAATTGTTTCATTCGAAAGGTAATGCCAATTGATTAAGCGAATTTTTACTAATTTTTTCAATTTACTTTACCTCCTCACTTGATAGATGAATAATAGTATTATATATCTCAGTAATATCTTCAGATTTTACTGCCATTAATATTGTAGGTAATATTACTATTTTTGTAGCACTTGAAGTTAAATCTCCAGTAACTTCAATTAGATTATATCTTCTTAATAAACGTAATGCTTGAACCAAGTCAGTTTTATTAAGCTTTCTTTTTATTTCTAAATAATCATATTTAACATGGATATCAGATATTGAACAAACAATATTTTCGTTTAATGATGTATCCTTCATCTTTTCATGGTATAAAAGTCTTAATATTAATAGGATAATTGATTCATCTCTTTTAAGTTTTAAAGTATTACTACTACTAGCTCCTGATAGCATTACACTACCAGTAGGCATATCTAAAGTTACCTCATAACCTAAAATTTGAAAAAATTCATCAAATACTTCCTTATAACTCATTAAGAAATAATAATTTTCTTTATTGTCTCTTTTATCTTTTGAAAGAAATGTCGTAGATAACAATTTATTTGCTGTATCTCTAAATTGCTGCTGTTGCGCAAGGGTCATTTTTTCTAACGCATCTAACATTTTTATTCCTCCTTATTTAACTAAATTTTTACGAATAACAAAATTTTTAATACTATAGTTTTTTTGATGAAGACTATTATCAAAAATTTCAATTTTATAACCTTTTTCTACTGAATAAATTACTGAATAAATCATCATCATAAAATCAGTATCAGTACAATCATAATTAATTATATCTGATGCATAAATTTCACCATTTATAAAATGGGAATCCATGAAATTCTGGATTTCTTTTTCGTCATATGATGAATAGAATAGCTTTAATATATCATCAGTTAATTCAAAATCAGTAAAACCAGATGTATCAAGTATTTGATTATAATTTCTCTTATAGCTTCCTCTTGGTACATATAAAGAATTTTCACTATCTAATATCTTAATTGATGGTAGGTTAAACAAACTTTCTACCAATCTCATTGCTTTATCAATCTTACCCTTTTGATTTTCAGTCTTAATATGCTTCAAAACTGTATTAAGCTTGCCAATAATATTATCATCTTCACTCAATAAGAACTTGATCTTTCCTATTGTTGAATTTATATAATTTCTATTCTTATTATCAATTTCTGAAATAAAATCTTCTAATGCATTAAAGGCATCTATGACCTCATCAATGTTTCTTATAGCTCTATTAATTGCAGCTTCTTTTGTTTTTGTTCTTGTGATATATAAATTAGAGATTGAATCTAATATCATTGGATCATTTTGCATATCGCTTAATTTAGTTATAATTGATAAACGATATCTGTCTATATTATCTGAAACTTTAAGTTTAACATAACTTTTATCATATATGTCATTCTTATATGCAATAAGTTTATCCATTAAATCTTTTATTTCAGTATTTTCAATTACAGACTGAATATAATCCTTCATTCTAACATCAAGTTTTCTAATAGCTCTAATTAAATGAATTGTATTAGTATAAACTAAATCAAAGACTAATGAATAATCCAAGATATTTTCTTGATTTAATAAAGAATATATTTGATATATATAACCTTGATATTCAATCGGATTAAAATAATCTTCAGGTATTTCATCATCTTCTTCATAAAAAAATGAAATATTGGGATATATTTTAAGTATAGCCTCACATATTGTAATAGCAGTATCAGAAAAATTTAAGATTTCCTCATAGTCGTTATTTACATCAACATAAATCCAACCACATTCTTCCATTCTTCTTAATATATAATTAGCTAGTTCTCTTTTACTTTTTGGACTAGCTTCTTCATCGTCTTCATTTTCCACATCATAAAAATAGTCATTATGACTTTCTAAGAAATAAACCAAATCATCTATAATTATTTTTTTATCTATACCAAGAATAGTACCTGTTTCATAGACTTTGAATACTTGTAATATACTTGCAAGATAAATTCTTTTATTTTTTGATGATAACAGTGAAAAAAAATTATCTGGAACCAAATCAAAAAAATCCATTTTTGTAAGTCACTCCCTCAAAAAAATCAATTATACTTTAGTATACCAAATAAATTGATAATTTTCAATCAAATGAAAGATAAAATAACAAGAAAAAAGGCATATTTTTTTAAAAAAATAATATGCCTATCAAATCAATTATACATTAAATTTAAATAATAGAATATCTCCATCTTTAACAGGATAATCTTTACCTTCTTGTCTAACTAGTCCTCTTTCTTTAGCCTTTATCATAGAACCACTTTCAATTAAATCATCATATGCAACTGTTTCTGCTCTAATGAAACCTCTTTGAAAATCTGTATGAATAATTCCTGCACATTCTGGGGCAAGCATCCCCTTTTTAAATGTCCAAGCACGACACTCATCAGGTCCTGTAGTAAAATATGTTGCATAACCCAATAAATCATAGGTTTCCTTTACTAATCTATTTAATCCTGGCTCCTTTACACCATAATCATCTAAAAACATTTGTTTTTCTTCATCATCTAATGTTGCAAGTTCAGCTTCGATTTCAGCACTTATCGCAATACATTTACAATTTGTTTCTTCTGCATATTTTTTAAGTTTTAAATACACTGGATCTTCATCTGGATTTGAAATATATTCTTCACTAATATTTGCAACATACATAAATGGTTTTGAAGTTAAAAATCCATAATTAATCATATATTTTTTTTCAGTATCTGAATAATTTAATGTTCTTAAAGGCTTTTCTTCTAATAAATGAGACTCAAGTTTCTTAAGTAATGCATATTCTACTGGGGCATCATCAACCTTTGATTGAGCTTTTTTTTCAATTTTAGGAATTCTTTTTTGTACTGAATCTAAATCTGCAAGTATTAATTCTAAATTAATTATTTCTGCATCTCTAATAGGGTCTACTCCACCCTCAACATGAGTGACATTAGAATCACTAAAGCATCTTACTACCTCTAAGATTGCATCACAATTTCTAATATTACCTAAAAATTGATTACCTAATCCTTCTCCTTTTGATGCTCCCTTTACTAATCCTGCAATATCTGTAAATTCACATACTGCTGGTGTAGTTTTTTTAGGATTATACATACCTGATAAAACCTTTAATCGTTCATCAGGCACCTCTACCATACCTACATTTGGCTCTATAGTTGCGAAAGGGTAATTTGCAGCTAAAGCTCCTGCTTTTGTTATTGCGTTAAATAATGTAGATTTTCCTACATTTGGTAAACCTACAATTCCTGCTGTTAATGCCATTTTACTTCTCCTTATTATCTTATATATAACTCATTATACGCATCAATTGCTTGTTGAATGACAGCTTCTGCTTCCTTTGAATCACATATTTCTGTTACTAATGTTTCTTTATTTTCTAATTGCTTATAAACTGTGAAAAAATGTTTGATTTCTTCAAATAAATGAATTGGTAAATCAGAAATGTCATTATAGCTATTCATTGATGGATCATTAATGCATACAGAGATTATCTTTTCATCACATTCATTTTCATCAATCATTTTTACAACACCAATTGGACGACATCTAACTAATACTAATGGGTCAAAGGACTCATCACATAATACTAATACATCTAGGGGGTCCTTATCCTGAGAATAGGTTCTTGGAATAAAACCATAATTTGCAGGATAATGAGTAGAGGTAAATAGGATTCTATCAAGAATAATTAATCCTGTTTCTTTATCTAACTCATATTTTTTTTTACTTCCTTTAGGAATTTCTATACATGCAATAAATTCATTTTTTTTAATTCTATCATTATCTATATCATGCCATATATTCATCGTAAACACCTCTTTGATATGATACCATAATCATAGGTATTTTTCAAGGCAAAAAAAAATACCATCATATTTATATGATGATATATTATATCTATTTTAAGAAATTATACATTTCTTTAAGAGCGCTTTTTTCAAGTCTTGAAACCTGAGCTTGAGATATCTTAAGCTCTTCTGCTATTTCCATTTGAGTTTTATCTTGATAATATCTTTTATATATTACTTTTTTTTCTCGTGGTCTAAGCTTTAAAAATGCTTCCTTTATCATATTATTTTTTAAAAAGGTTTCATTCAAATCCTCTTCATCTGAAATTTGATCCTCAAGTTCTATTACATCTCCTCCATTATCATAAATAGGAGTTGACATACTAATAGTATCTTGAATTGCCTCTAAAGCCATTATTACATCTAATGAATCCGCTCCTATTCCTTCACTAATTTCATTAATTGTAGCTTCTTTTTGATTTATTTGAAAAAATTTATCCTTAAAGGCTATAGCTTTATATGCAATATCTTTAAAACTTCTACTAATTCTAATTGAACTATTATCTCTTAAATGCCTTCTAATCTCGCCTATGATCATTGGACAAGCATATGTTGAAAATTTGACATTATGAGATAAATCAAAATTATCAATAGCCTTCATTAACCCTATACAGCCTACTTGAAACAAATCATCTAAGCATTCCTTCTTATCATTAAATCTTTTTAGTATTGATAATACTAGTTTTAAATTGCCATGAATCATTTCTTCTCTTGCTTTCATATCTCCTTCTTTAATCTTAATAAGTAACTCATTCATTTTCTCATTAGAAAGAGTTTTTAGCTTCGAAGTATCCACACCTGTTATCTGTACCTTACGCATTATATCTTCCCTTCCTTTTTAATATGGAAGAATGTTAGATAATTTATTCATTTTTTTTGAAATTCTAAACTTTTATTTATTTCAATTCTTAGCTTATCCATAATTTTCTTTTCAAGCCTAGAAATATAAGATTGCGAAATACCTAAAATATCAGCAACCTCCTTCTGAGTATATTCTGGAGTATTATATAAGCCAAATCTCATTATAATTATTTCCTTTTCTCTTTTTTTTAGACCATTGATTGCTTTAAACATTAATTTTTTCTTTTCCTCTTCTAAAGAAATGTCTAGGGAATGCTCCTCATTTGAAGGAATAACATCAGATAATAATAGTTCATTACCATCACCATCAATATTTAAAGGCTCATCTAATGAAACTTCTGCCTTCATTTTTGAAGCCTTACGTAAAAACATTAATATTTCATTTTCTATACATCTTGAACAATAAGTTCCAAGTTTAATGTTCTTATCTGATTTAAAGGTTTCTACTCCTTTAATTAATCCCATTGAACCAATAGAAATTAAATCTTCAAGTAAAACTTTGGGTGATTCAAATCTTTTTGCAATATATACTACTAATCTCATATTATGTTCAATTAATATATTTCTTGCTGTTAAATCGTTGTTTGCACATTGTAAAATATATTGTCTTTCCTCTTCATCAGATAAAGGAGAAGGTAAAGACATTTGATTATATAAATATGAAACCTCATCCTGAACACCATAAACCCTTTTAATTAGCCTATACAATAACATAACTATCCCCCTAAAAGTGCTAATCCAAACATCATACTATAGCTGATATCTGCATAGGATAAAAAGACATCTCTATCCTGATAGCTTCCATTTATCATTATTTGAAATTTATCAACCTTGTATAATCTAATTTTCCCCCTTCCATTTACAGTATTACAATCTAAATATTTTACAAATTCCCCTATTTTTATTTTTTTATTAACAAATACAATAGGAATATTTTCATTTGATAATAAAAAATTTCCTGTGTCACAATAGCCAATATAATGATAATATTTACCATTATTAATAATCCTAATTTTATACTCAAAATGAGTATTTCTATAATGTATTCTTTTATATGCAAAGTAGACATTAAATATGCTAAAAACTAATAAGATTACAAAATATAGCATATATGGATTATTATTTAGCTTATATATTATTCCTGCAGTCCCTCCCAAAGTGATATTTAACATCCAATAAATTGTTGATTCTAAAAGTGCCTTTATAATTCCTTTATTTAGATATGGTATGATTGATACAAAAAAAATAAATAAATATTTAAAAGGCTCAAGCTTATATGGTATTAATAAATATAAAATAATGTAGATAGCATCAACAATTATTGATATAAAAAATAGAATTATATTTATCCTTTGTTTAAATAAATAGATTGTGATGTATACAAAAATAATATGAATTAATAGATTTACAAAAACTATTTCCTCAATATATTTCATAAGAATAGTATATTTTATACCTAATGATTAATATGACAAAAAAAGAGGAATGATTTTTTTATCATTCCTCATAATTCGTGTATTTTTATTATTTAATCATGTTAACTATTGATAAAACTTCATTTGAAAGCTTAGTAAGCTTTTCATCCGCATCTTTTTCTGTTACACCCTTAACACCATAATATACCTTTAATTTTGGTTCTGTTCCAGATGGACGAAGCACAAACCACATATTATCATTTAGATAATATTTAATTACATTAGATGATGGTAAATTAATTTTAGACTTTTCGTCTGTTAAAATATCAGTTTTAATTCCAAGCTTAACATCATCCTTAGTTAAAATCTTAAAATCCTTTAAAGCTATATCAGTAGTTCTAAAGAAATCCATAATTCTTTGAATCTTTGCAGCTCCCTCAAGTCCCTTTAGACTAATATTAGTAATTCCTTCCTTATAATAGCCATATTCCTCATATACTTGATTTAAGGCATCAACTAAATCCATACCCTTTTCACGATAATATGCTGCAGTTTCACATAGCATTAAAATAGCTTGAATTGAATCCTTATCTCTTACACAATCTGATATTAAGCAACCATAGGATTCCTCAAATCCAAATACATAAGTACCTCTATGAGTAAGCTCCATTTCTCTTGCCTTTTCTCCAATGAACTTAAATCCTGTTAAAGTAATTTCAGTCTTTAATCCATAATTATCAGCAATTGCAATAGGTAATGTTGATGATACATTAGTTGTAAATAAATAACCGTCTTCTGGAAGTGTTCCTAATTCCTTACGAGTTCTACAAATATAATCAAAAACTAATGCTGCAGTTTGATTACCAGTAAATAATACATATTCTCCATTATGCTTTACAGCTATTCCTAAGCGGTCAGCATCAGGGTCAGTAGCTAATACTAATTCAGCACCAATTTCCTTAGCTAAATCTATTGCTTCATCATAAGCTTCTTTATTTTCTGGATTAGAAGTTTTTACACCTGAAAAATCTGGATCATTTGTCATTTGACAAGCTAAAGGTACTACATCATATCCAACTGATTGTAAAACCTGTGGTGCAAATACTTGACCAGTACCATGAAGTGGTGTATATACAATCTTAAAATCTTTATTTAAATTTGGTCTTAAGATAATCTTTTTAACCTCATTGATATAAACCTCATCCACTTCTTTTCCAATATATTGGATAAGTTCATGATTCTTATCATGCTCAATATTGAAATAATCAGTTATTTGATTAATTGCTTTAATTACTAAATCTGCATCCTTTGGTACTAATTGACATCCAGTTTCATCATATATCTTATAACCATTATATTCCTTTGGATTATGGCTAGCTGTAATCATAATACCACCAATACAATGGAAATGGCGAACTGCAAAGCTTAGCTCTGGAGTAGGACGTAATGATTCAAATAAAAATACTCTAAAGCCTAAAGATGTTAATACTTCAGCTGACA
The DNA here is from genome assembly GCA_045124155.1 of Anaeroplasma sp. GTDB lineage: Bacteria > Bacillota_I > Bacilli_A > Acholeplasmatales > Anaeroplasmataceae > Anaeroplasma. The sequence continues at coordinate 25,430 of JBGVLG010000194.1, read as the reverse complement.
TTCTTGCAAATTCAACTGATTGATGACGATTATCATGACTTATTGCAACACCTCTACTTAAAGCTACTGGTGAAAGTTTAGCTAAATAACGTCCAAAACCTAATGTAGCTTTCGCAACAATATAGACGTTCATTCTATTAGTACCAGCACCTAAAACTCCTCTTAGGCCTCCAGTACCAAATTCTAAATCTGTTGTGAATGCTTCCTTTAATTCTTGTTCATTCATTGAGTCTAATTCTTTTTTTAGATTAGGCTCTAGATTTGGATTGTTTTTCCATAATTGTACTTTTTCTAAATATTCCATATAACATAGCTCCTTCTTTAATATTATTATATAACAAAAATACCCCTCTTTCAAGAATAAGCTTTAAAAGAGGGGATATTAATAATTATAAAAGACTTAATAAATTTTTTACATTATTATACTTTTCTTCATTAAATATATTTTGTTTTGCAAAAAATTGATTATATAAGTTACAAGCTTCAATAATTTGATTAATATAATCAGCAAAATTTATTGTAATATATGAATTTATAGTAATTGATTTATCTGATAAATATTCTGAAATAAGAATAAGAATTGAGCTTGTCAATGTACTATAATCCAAACTAAATAGCTTTGTATAATCATTAGTAAGAGAATAATTAATACCATTATTATTATCAACAATATCTAATAAAATATTAAATGTATTTATTATCTCTTCATATTTTAATACATAATAGTCATTTCCACCTAAATGATATTTTCCCATATCCTCAACAAATGCTTTTAAATAATAATTTCTATTAGAATATTCTAATGTCATTATTTTTGGAATACTACAACGAATAATTAAACTATTAAATAATACATTTAGGGTATTTGAATTTATGTTTCCTTTTTCAGAAAGACTATTTAAATCATTAATATTGTTGATACCTAAAACATTTGCTGAAGATGTAAGATATGTAATTTCATCTTTATCGACAAATTCATTTTCTTCATCTATAAAATTATATTCATTAGATATATTATTCATTTTTATTTCATCAACTATTATTATATCATTAGCTTCAATTAAATATTTAGATATAGAAGCCCATAAAATATTTGAATCATTAATAAAGCTATTTATGGTATTCAAGCTTAATGAATCATTAGTATTTTCAACATTGATAATATCAATTAATGTATTTATTTCATTTAATTTCATAAGAACAACATATGTATCTTTTAATGAATCATATAAATAATCATAAGCTAATATAGTATCTACTAAAAAATCTGTCTTTTTAATAATATTATTTTGAACTATTTTAGTAATAACTCCTCTGATAATATAAGAGTCATATAAAATACTTTTATCGATAGTTTGTAATACACTTTGGTTTGGAGTAACTAATCCATTAGAATCAAAAAACTCAATTTCATCATTAGCTTTTATAATGTTTTTTAATTCAGATTCCTTATAATAATAAACTTTATTATTTAAACTATCATATTCCTTAACAAAGCTTGAATCTCTAACATTTTCATCTATAAATTCAGAATCTAATAATTCATTAAGATTAACTGAAATTATATATTTACTTAAGTATGAATTATATATTATTTCAATATTATTATAATCGATATTAGCTATTATACTTCCAAAATTAATATCATCAAATGTTTCTATACCAAAACCATATTTTATGGAGTTTATAAATGCTTTAATTTCTTTTTTATCATATATAGGATATAAATGGTTTGGATTATTATCTAAAACATCAGTTCCATTTAAAAAGCATTCTTCTAATTTTAATGTTGATAATAGTACTTCATCTAATTTTATTTTTAACAAATATTTTGCAATTAATGAATCATAAATAACATCTAGCTTATCTATACCATATGAGTTTTTATCTAATATATCAAAGAATATATCAGGATTAATTGAAATATTATCTATATCAGTAATTTCAAATGCTTCTACCATTGCTGTTTTTAATGCATATATTTCCTCTGAATAAAAATGATATAGTCCCTTATCTGTATTAAAAATATTAGTATCTCTTAAAAGTAATCTATTACTATCTGTAAATAGATCTAATTCTTTAGATGATAAAATATCCTCTAGCTGTTTTGAAATTACACCACTCAATAAATGAGAATTCCAGATATTTACAAAATCAGAATCTGTCAAATCTAAAAGATTTGTTTTTAGTTTAGATATTATTTCATCAATATTTCCATTTATTAGCTCAGTAATATTTAAATCAAAAACCTTTAATGCTCTTATTAAAGATAATACTTCATAGGAATAATATGATAAACTATCTATATCATAAATTTCAATATTATTGATTACTTCATTATATTCATAATTTTTTATGGAATCATTAATAATCTTGGTAAATGTAGCAGAAATAATTATAGATGAATATAAATCATAGAAAATCAAATCATCCTTTTTATCAAGTAATGAAGTAATAGCTGTAATATCGCCATTTAATACATCTCTAATATTTATATTATATTGTTTATTTTGAATAATTTTAATTAATTTGTAAATTTCATTATTTTCTATTTTCTCTGGTATAACAATAAAATCATTCATTTCTTTTAGATAACTAATTCCAACATTATTTACTGTTCCTCTAATTATTGTTGATTCAAATAAATCTAGAATTTTTTCATTTTCTAGAAGCTCAATAAAAGTTTCTTCGTTATATTCATTCGTAAAGTTTTTTATTATATCTAATACATCTAATAATTTTGGAGCAAATAATTTAAATTCATTTTTTTCTATTATTGAAGAACCATTTGAATATTGGATTAAAATAAATTCATCACTATATATTTTGTTATCATTTGGTAATGAAATACTATAAATAGCATTTGTTAATATTGAATTAAAGATAGTAGAATCAATAGCATAATCTATAATTTTTTTACCCTTGTATTGATTATTAGATAATTTATTGAATAATTCTTCAATGGATATAAGCAAATCGTTTGCATCAGAAGTATATGCAAATTTAAGAAATAAATCTACATTACTATTATCATATACCAAAGCTTCCAAGGTAGACAATAAATTATGTAATTCTCCATATTCAATTAATTTGCCATTTTCATCATATTTATTTGAATAAGATATGTTAGGTGGAAGCTTATAATTATTAAATACAGAGCATAAACTATTTTCAATTAAATATGTTATATAATTAGTTTTCAAAACTTCACCTAATATTTGAGATGTTTCTAAAAATGAAATTGTTCTTTCTAAGCGAGACTTATTTAATACATTATCAGAAAACAAACCAAAAATACTAGTAATCATTTCTTCAGGTGTTGTTATATATTGAGATATCAAATCCTCATATAAATAAGATAAATCTTCACATACATATAATAATGAATTTAATTCTTCTACCCATGATATATTATCATATTCTTTATTGATATAATATCTTGATGAATTAGATATAGATTCTTCTATAGATAAATCTGATCTACCATATAAAAATTTATTTTCACAATATGCATATAATCTTTTATAAACAGGATTAAGTTTATCTTTATTAGAGGTTTTTAAAATTGAGAGATTAGTTAAATGTGGAATAATTTTTCTTACAAATGAAATACCAAATGCATAATAATTGGGATTTTCTGTATCAATATTATTTAATTCATTCATATAATCAATAAATATCTCAAATAATATATTAAAATCCTGTTTAGTTAAAATTATTGAAGAATCTAAAATAGGTAGTTTAATGTCTGAATCCAAATTTTTCTCATAAGGTATTATTTCACAGTGATAATTAGGATTAAATAATATACTTAATAATTCTACAACCATTGGATCTAAGGCATTATTGAAGCTTGTTTCACTTAGATGAGATGCGAAACTAACTCCTAATGACATTGTTAAATTTATAAAATAGGTTCCCATATCAAATTCATTGATTAATACTCTAAATTCGTTTTGAAATTCTTCATTAGAAAATAAAGGATATAAGATATTCCAAACATTATCAGTACCGTATAAAATTACATTACGAATATCAGAACCACCATATTTTAATAATAATTCAGCTGTATCTCTAGAAAATTTAGTATAAACAGATAACTCATTTCTAAAATATATATTTGTTTGATTAATATGTCTATTTGGATCTTCAAGTTTCCCTTGAAATACCAAATCAGCAGCGAATAAATAATATGGAACATCATTAGGATCCTTACACATATTAAGAACCTTATAAATACCATTAGTCCCATAAGATCCTATGCTGTCATATGCATCAACAATATAATTCATTGTATCATTTTCAAGATCAATATTTGTTTCTTCTCTATCACCTATTCCACCTGCAATAATAAAGAAGAAAAGTCCTAAAAATGATAAATCAAAAAGTCCTCTAACAAATCCTCTTGATAAGCCTACAAAGCCTCCACCTAATTTTCTTTTATGGTATCCACTCATTGATTCCCCATAAATTAATTCCTTATTAATCCTTTTTTTGTATTTGCTTTCTTTAAAGAATATCAAATATATAATATATCCAATTAACAAAAATATATGATATAGAATATATACTAATAATCCAAATACTAAGCGATATGATAAATCAACTAATGTTGAAAGATATTGACCATTATCTTTTAGTATTAAAGATAATCCATCAAAATAATTCATATTTTTTGGTATCGCTTCTATTAATATCTCACGGAATGATTCACAGGAATGGCTAACTCCAAAAAAATCTTGAAGAGCATATTCATTTCCTAAAATGGTATTTGAAATATTTAACAAGAAAGTATCAGTTTCTTTTATATTAACAAATATTAGAAAAATAGTTAAACATATAATTAATGAAATAAATGCATTAATAAATAAAATTAAACTTTTTCTAAAACCTCTATTAAAGCCAATAATAAATGATAATAATAGGGTTAACACGAAAAGTACAGTTGGTACCCACCAAACCAAATATTGAATTAAACTATGAAGGTTCATGTACTCCTCCCCTTTCTAGAATATTATTCTAAATATTATCTCTTTATTTTTTAGTTATATTCTCATATGTTTCAGAGACATTGTAATATACTTTACCAGAATAATTGATCTTATCGCTCTTTGTGTAATATATAATTGTATTATTTTTTTCTAGTAATAAAGTATTTAATGTATTAAATGGATTCATATTATTTACCCATAATTTACCTATAATAATATTATTATAATCTAAATATATCTCATTAACATTATCTAAAAATAACCATTCTAAATATAAAGCATTATCATTAGTAGATAAATCAGAAATATAATTATTATTTGTAAATCTTAAATATCTTAGTTTAGTACAATAATTTAATAAATATTTTGTATTTTTAACTTCATCTCTAAAATCAATTCCAATTACATCTTCAAGGCCTTTTGAAAACATTTCTCCACCATACGTTGGCTTTAATATTGTTAAATACTTCGTATACATATAAGATAAATTTATGTTGGAATAAGCTTCAGGAGTATCGCTATTTTTACCAACAAAAGGTAATGTGACATCTGATAGCATATAACAATTTTCACCAATTAATTTATTAGAAATTGCAGTTATACTCTTTGGTAAAACTAATTTAGTTAATTTCTGACAATTATTTACAACATATGAATCTGCTTTTTCTATTCCTTCAGGAAATACAAGTTCTTCTAAATTCATATAATTATCAGCATAGTTAAATGGAATTTCTTTTCCAATGGATTCAGTTAAATTGATTCTTCTTATATTTGTAGTTAATCCTAAATCATATAAAGATTTTTCAATGTATGGCATTGTAACTTCTACTAGATTTGGGAAATAATTTAATAATAATTTTGTATTTGAATAATATTTAGTAACAACAAGCTGATTAACAGCATGCTGATAAGTAGTAAATTTATCTAATATTTTTGAATCTAATATCAAGCTAATTGAATTGCCAGAAAATGCATTATTTCCGATACTTTTACAATTTAATATTGTTACTTCTTTTAAAGACTTTAATTTATTAATCATTGATGAAGATATATTTAAATTTTCATCATCTATAATTAAACTATTACAATATGGATTTATTTTATCCATAATTTCATTTATTATACTAGATGGAAATCCATCAATAATAAACTCATTAGTACTTTTATTAATAATTAAATCACCATTGAAATATTCAATAGTATTATTCCCATAATAATTAGGAATACTTAAGCCTTTATAAGCCCCAAATTCAACTATAACATTTTCATTTAGTAAATTAACATTATTTATAGAAGGAATCTCACCAAAATAATTAGATGAAATTATATTATTATTGGTAGTTACTTTAGTAACATTAATTGATGTATTTGCAAATAAATCCTTAAATGTAGTATTTCTATCAGTATCATTATAATGAACTTCTAATAAATTTTCACATCCATATAAAGAGTTTCTATGTAATCTAGATTCTGGTAAAATTAAGGTTTTTAAATTTACACAATTCTTAAATGTATATTCATATATATCAGAAACATTATTTAATTCTATTTTTTCTAAGCTAGTACACTCAGCGAAAACACCAGTATTTAATGAGAGATTAGATACTTTTTCATTTTGTATAAATTCTTTTAAATTACTTGAACCATAAAATGCATAATCATCAATATATAAGTTTAATGCACTGATTCTAATTGAAGATACATTAGAATTTTTAAATGCATATTTTCCTATTCCAATAACTGTATATTGATTATTAATTAAATTAGGTATTACAACAGAATCATCTGAAGAATCATATCCAGTAATTATACATGTATTATCATTATTATTAACCTCATATTGAAACACTCCATTATAATACTCATAATTAGTCATTTTATATAAAATGGAGCCTGCAATAATTCCTAAAATAAGAATAATAGAAGTTATCACTGCATATATGATATGCCCTTTAGGAAGATTACTTTTTGTGATATCTTTTATTTTGAATTTATTTTTTGAATTTTTTATTTTTTGGGGTTTCTTTTCTTTTTTATGTTCAATTTTAGATTTTTCAGAAGGATTATATTCATTTCTAAAATCTGAAATTGTATACTTTATTGGAATGAACTCACCATTTTCCCAACATACTCTTTCAAATCTAGCTTTAACTAAATGGCATTCTATTCTACTACATTCATAATTAACAACCAATTTTGATTTAGGAACAAAATAATTATTAGAAGAATCTGATAAGGGTTCATCGTAAGAAACTATACTCTTTTCTACTAAAAAGTTACTATCATCATATTGAGAAACCTCAAAAGTAAATTCATTTATATTTTGATTTAAGTTATTATGAAATTTAAATACAATACATTTTTCATGTCTAACTTCATCTTCAAATAATATATATTCTTCAAGATTTATTATATCAGCAGTATTTTTTATATATTTTACTTTTTTAATTTTATTAATAGAAGTCATATCTTACTGCACCTCGATTCATATTTTTCCAATTTCTTCTTCGTAATGAAAAGAAAGTGAAAATATACATAATAATTGTAATAACCAACAAAATTCCAAGAGAAATATAATTCCACATGCTTGTTAAAAATGGTCTATATTGATCCATTAAAACAAAATATAATATTATTTGTCTTAATAAAAACAATAGAAAAAATATATTTAAAGACAATTCTAAAGAGTATAAATGAATATTTCTTCTAGAAATTGGTTTTATTTCTGAAGTATTTATATCAACATCGTGATTAACATTTTTTATAAATACATTTATTGCTTGAGTATTTTTATCAACACTAATTATTTTTGATATATTAGTCGTATTCTCTTCTTTAACATCATATATTTCTATGACTTTATTTTTCGAATTATAGCATTTAATATAGTATTCAATATATTCATACTTTTCTTTATACTCTAATACGATTGATTTTTCATAAGGTGAATTTCTAATGATATATCTAGGAATAATGTCACTATTTTCTTTTGATGTTGAATATATATAATTTGTTCCGTTACCAATTTTTTCTTCTTTTAATAATTCATCTCTTATAAATGAATGATAATAATAGTTTTTGCAATATTTTCTAAATATTAGTAATCCAGTTAGTATAAGGAATGATCCAACTGCTATGTAAAACATAATAGTCCAAAAAATCATTATTCTTCACCTCTCTTTCTACTCTTTTCACTTAGAGAATTCATATATTTTTCAAATTCATCATCAATATCATTACTAGAATCATTAGATTCAATACTCTCGAATTTCTCAGAATCTAAATTACTAGTCTCTTCAAGTGAGGCTTCGGTAGTTTCTGCTTCACTTATTGATTTTTTAGAAGATTTGGTCTTTCTACTAGTTGTAGTTTTTTTAGTAGATTTTTTTTCTGTATTCTCACTTGCTGAGTCCGTATTTTCTTCACTATTTTCTTTTTTTGTTTTCCTTGTTGTCCTTGTTTTTTTAGAAGTAGATGTTTTCTTTTTACCTTCATCTTCTAATTCTTCAGATACTGCTTCATTTAACAGAGTAGATTCTTCTAATTCTTCAGATACTGCTTCATTTAACAGAGTAGCTTCTTCTAATTCTTCAGATACTGCTTCATTTAATGGAGTAGCTTCTTCTAATTCTTCAGGTACTGCTTCATTTAATGGAGTAGCTTCTTCTATTTCATCAGATACTACTTCATTTAATAGAGTAACATCTTCTACTTCTTCAGGTAATGTTTCATCTAATAGAGTAGCATTTTTTAATTCTTCAGATACTTCTTCATTTAACGGAGTAACTTCTTCTATATTTTCTTTTGATTGAATAGGTTCTACTTCATCAATTAAAGATTCATTTAATTCAGTAGTTTCTTCTATTTTTTCTTCTAATTCTTCTTTATTTTTTTCTATAGTGACATCTTTAAAATCATCAAAGTCTTCAATTTTATCAAATAATACAGAAATATCATCTTTTTTACGAGATTCTATTATTATTTTTGGATTTATTCCTGAAATAACTTTATTTCCACTAAAGCTATCTACTAAAAGATCCTCATATACATTTTGTTTTAATATACTATTTGTCAATGAAAAGATTGGAGTAACAAATATAAATACTAAAACAAATAATATAAGAATTAAAATACACATCCATAAAAAATTTGAATTCAATGATGTGAATAATAAATAAGGAACAAAGAAACATATTCCAACAATTCCATTAAAAATTGAATAAAATATTAAATTATTCAAAAATACTACTAACTTGCCACCTTTTTTTAATGAATTAAATGAATTATATAAAATTTTTGAAAAACTAATATTAGGATTATTATCAATAACATATTTTACTGGAATATATTTATAAGGTATGAAACCAATCAATAAAATTAATAAAACTACTCCTGGAATTGAAAATAAAATAGTAAATAATTGATTTAAATTAGCCAAAAGACCAATTGATGAGCCTAAGAAGAACAATAAACCTGTAAATAATAATATTAATAATATCGCTCCAAAGAATAGAATTATTACCATCCCTAAAGATAAACAATAATTCCAAATACTAATAGGCTTATCTACAACACTTAATGAATCAATTATATTTATTTTTTTATTTTTTCTTACATTTCTAATTACTCTAACATTAATTAATGAGATTAAGGGTATACCAACAATTGTTAATATTCCTATTAAATTTATTAATACTAAAAATAGATATTTAAATATTCCTTTTCCCTTTAATGCTTTTAAAGAAGTAGTTATAGCTTCTTTATAATATTTTCCAAATCCTTTTTCCATATCTAAAATCCTCCTTTATCCATTCTATACTAAAGGTATACTCCAATCATTTATACCTTTAATATAGAATGTTAGGCTTAGGGCTTCCCTAAGCCCATTCTATATTAATTACTAAACAATACTTTCTAAAATTTCAATAATACCAAATTTATAAGTAATTGAATAATTACTAGTAACTACTTGATTTGATTCATCATAGATTTTTAAAGTTTGTTTGTTGATACTATTAGTATATTTACCAACATATCTAGTTTTAGTTTGAGATACTAAGAATATAATCGCATCCATTTTAATGTAATCACCAGCTACTAATTCATTATTAAGTATTATCTTTTGATAATCAGATGTATCTAATGGCTTATTATCAAATACTTTTGTTATACTAACAGTTTCAATAGTAATTTCACGCTTAGTAATCTTTAATAAACCTAAATTTTCATTGGTATCTCCATAATATGCTTGATAACAATTAGTAACAACAATTCCATCTTTATTAATAATCTTATATTTTGCATAATTTCTTGATGTACCATAATTCTTTATTGAGATACCATTATCTATAAATACTAATTCATCTCCTGATATTAATCCACCTAAATAACTAAAATCAGTTTCAAGATTATTACATGTTAGATATGCTCCATCATAAACCTTTGTAGCACTATTTGTATATAAAGAAACATTGCGTTTCTTTAGTGATATTTTAGCCGTATATTCTCTAATATAACTATTAATTTCAGATGTTGAAAATACGCCTACACTATTCAAATAATTTCTATATGTTTTAGAATCATGAATTATATAAAAATTATCTGTTACATCAATTCCATTTTGATTATAAATAATAACATTTGTAATGTTTACTGTTTTTGTTGTTATTCTATTTGGATCTAAGACAACATCAGTAGCTATAGAAGCTCTATGATCTTTTGGAAGACTACTTCCAAAATATGAATCTAAAACTACTTCATATTCATTTGATTCAAGATAATGTTCTTCTCCATCATATATGAAATCTTTACTGATAGGTTTTATTAATAAATTTCTTTTAATTATATTGAAAGTATAATTAATTTCACCATCAATGGCATTATTTACTTCTTCTTTAGTCAACTCAGAATATGAAGAAATATCGTTTCTCCACAAGAAAATTCTTGTTAAATCATTTTTTACTTTTAAATAATATTCACCAACATTTACTACTTCATCAACAGAACATACATCTTGGTATAAAGAATCATAATAAATATTATCAAAATATAAATATAAGTAATAATTATTATGATAAGCAATTACGTATTTACCATATTCATCTTCTGAATAAGTAAATAAACTTTCACCACTATAGATAGCAATTTCATAATAATCATTTGTATAAGAATTAATAATTTTAGTTTTAATTTCTAAGATTCCAAAAGAATAGATTATTTCATAATTATCTGTTTTATTATTACCTTCTTGATCTAATACTTTTATATAAAATATATTTTCTTTTCTAGATTCTTTAATATTACCATTAGAATCATATTCACATTTTAATGTATAATCTTCTTCATTTGAATTCTCATAATCAATTTTAAGTAAATGAGTATTAATTAAGTCTGTAGTCGTTGTAGATATTTGTAGACTATAAGATAAGCATACTAGGTCATCACCATCCCATAGTTTTGAATTAGAACCTGTAATTACTTGTATACTTTTTTTTCTAATAGTGAAGTTAGATACACCATCTATTCCTAAAATATTATAACAATCTGTAACATCTTTATTATTATAAATAAATCTAGGATTTGTTAATGATACTTCATATTCTCCACTATCCTTGATTATTTTTTCTTCCATAATAATACCATCTTTAGATAAAATTAAAGAATCATAATCAAATTTATCTCCATTAAACTTAATAGAATTTTGATAATTTAGATCTGAATAGAATGAAATACAATTCTGATAATTAATCTCAATATCATCATATATTTTTTCATTACCTGAAATATCAGATAATTTAATATAGATACCTAGTGGAACAATAGAAATTTTTCCATATGTTACATGTATTTCATAACAACTTGTTAAATTTTCTGAAGCAGATGTAATTGTGAATAATAAAATATTATCTATTTCTCCATCACTAGGTAAAGATACTGTTGTATACTTAATGACATTAATAATGTGATTTTCGTTTAATAAACCACCTATAGTAAATGTATAATTATTATCTATATCGATAACATTACCATTAATATCATAATTATATGTTGTAATATTAAATTCCTCATAATAAGATTCATCATCAATTATTATGAATGTCTTATCAAAATACTTTTTAGTTTGTCCATTATAGGTTCCAATAGATGTATTTGTTTCTAAATATAATGGTCTTGGTAAAACCTCAAGAATACCATATTCAGTATTAATATTGTAGTTTATTGTTCTATTATAATTAGATTCTACATTTGAATCATATATAATGCATCCAACCTTGTTGTATTCCTTACCAACTTTTGTTATTATAGTTGGCATTTTTTGATCCCATCTAATCTTATGACCATTAATTAGCTCACCACTAATTAATTCAAAACCTTCAGTATAGAATAAATCTATACCACAATAATAATATGACTTTGATCCTGTTTTAACTGTAATATTAATAGGATTAATAGTATATTTTCTATTGTCTGAAATTTCAACAACATAATCAGATTCTAATGAATCATATAATGAATCAATAATAGTGATACTACTTACTGAAACATAATATGGTACTACCTTATTTGATGAATTTCTAACGACATATTTGATTTCATCATATGATATGTTATTACCAATAATACTAAATACAGGACTTAATATATCTCCCTCTAAATTATTAGTTATTGTAACATTAGGTAATTTAACTGATATATCATCATACGTCTTAGAATCTTCATCAAAGCTAAACCTAGCTGTTAATGATTTAGCAGATATTTCTACTGTTGAATCACTAAATGCTATATTATAATCTGATAAATAACCATTTCCACTAATTGTAATACTTTCACTATCAATTTTTACTATATATTGACCAGCATGAATCATACTTGAAATTAAACTCTCATTTGAATATGCAAATACAGTGTAACTGAATGTATCATAAAGTGTAGATAATTCTTGATTAAAGCTATAATCAAGAGCTTGGCCATCATATATCTTTGTACTTGATAATGGACTAATTTCTATTTCAAACGGAATAATTGTTAATATAGGTGTAGAATTATTCTCATTTAAAATAATTATATTATAATTATTAGAATCTAATTTTATTTCATTATAATAAATCTCAAAATAGTTACAATATATATAATATTTTCCAACATGAATAGGTAATGAATAATAAAGCTCATTAGTTTCTACATCCTCATAATAATAATATAATTTAACATTGTATGAATCATTATATATGAAATTATCTTTTAAAGATATAGAATCACCATAAGTCTTAGTTAATGATTGTAAAGTGATAACTATATCTAATTTTTCTATTTTTAGAACTCCATATTCATCACAAACTACAAAAATATAATCATTATTATTTATATCGTTATTAACTATGATTGAATCATAATCAATAACCATTTGATATTCACCTACATCAGTTGGATTATTTATTAATAATCCATTTTGATAATAGTTTATATTAGCTTTAAAGCTATCAAAATCATTTATTTTATTAATTAATTCACAATCAACATTATATTGAACTAATGATGAATCACCTGTATAAATTAAATTATAATTAATAGCTTTAATTTGAGCTTCATAAGGCTTAACCTTTAAAATACCATTTTGTACTAAATTAATAATATAATTTTGATATATAATTTCGTTTCCATTTTCATCAAATTCTTTAAATTTATTACTAGATACTATATATTCTCCCACATGAATAGGTGAAATAGTATTATCATTTTGCAAATAATAAACACTAAAATCTAATATATGATTATTATATATTTCTCTAGAAATAGTAATTTGACCAGCATATTCTAATACTTCTCCTGTATATACTTTTTCATCATTGCCAATTACTATATCAATTGAAAGTGGATTTATTTTATATACTCCTCCTTCAATTTTTAATTCAAAATTAGTATTTTTATGACCTTCTACTTCAAAATCATTTATTCCTATAGAAATCTTATATGTTGTAGAATTCATTAAGGTTTGATCCTTATTTACACTATAACCTACAATTTCAACTGGGAAACCCTGATTATCAATAATTGAAATATTTGATAAACTGAAATCAAATGCCTGACCATCATAATCTTTTTCTGAAGAATCAATTTCTATTTTAATTTGGGCTTTATTAATTTTATATTTAGCTTTAATTTCAATTAGTGAATAATCGTTATTACTACCATTTGTAAATACTAAATCTTTTACTGATAAATTATATATTCCAGCATCAAACATTTCTATAGAATTATAAACAGTGAAGTTAATCTTATCTGTACCAAATAAAGAAATACCTTGATAATTTTTTGAAAAATTATAATTATTTCCTTGATAAACTACTGATTGGACTTCTCCTAAATCAATAGTATAATCAACTTTATTTATTGTTAATATTGAATTATTATCAATAATAGTAACATCATAATATTCTTTATTACCAATTACCCATTCATAGCCAACTACTTTAATTCTATATTCACCCGCATGAATAGGTTTTACTTCTTTATCTCCAATATAATATTTTACAATTAGCTTAATTGAATGATTGAAGAATATTTCACCAGATATAACATCAATATTAGAATATCCTGTTAAAGTTTTTTCACTTTGTGGATAATCAAATGATTGTCCATCATAATCATATTCTTGATTTACTGCTGAAATAGTTATTTCAAAATGAATTATATCAATTATTCCATCATTAATATTATTTATTATAAAATTAGATTTTATATCATTACCAGATATATCTTTAATTGTAATATTTTCAAGATTATAATAATATCTTCCTGCAGAAATTGGATTGTCTACAATATTATTATTTATATCCTTATAAATTACATCATAATCTATAGTAATATTAGTATTAAAATTATGAGTTATATTTGGAATTGAATCTTTATTTAGTCCTTCATCTGAATATGGAATTCCTTCAGATTCTTTTCTATCATTTAGAATAATATTCAATTCATAATAATTGATACTTAAATAAATGCTATCTATAGTAATATTATTTAATTGATAATTACCATTATTTGAATATGCACTATATACATCAATTAAATAAGTACCAACATTTATTAATTCTTCATCACCATACATTAAAACACTAAAGGTTGAACCATCAGATAAGATATTATTCTCACAAAGAATTCCATCCTCATATGATTCTATAGATTTAGAAGGAATTACTGAATAATTATAATTTAAATTATAATAAGTTAGTTCAATATTATTTGAAATGATATAATCAATTTGTTTTGGATTAATAATAAGTGTGTCATAATTTATTATTATATTATAATCATTAATTAAACTTATATCACTTTGTAATGATAAATTTGCCTTTACAAAATAGGTTCCTACATTTAATGCTTCTAATGAAGAAATTAATGTTGAATCATTACATGAGATATCAGAATATACTGAGAATGATTCTATAATAAACGCATCTCCATCAATTAGAACATCAATATCATTTATATATTCTGTATTACCTAATAATATTAATTCATCTCTATAAGTATATTCATTATTCTCTAATGTTGTATTTGCAATAACTTGTTTTTGATTAATCTTTAATGTTTTTTCTTTATTATCCCATGTAAAGATATAATTATCAGGACCAATATAATTTAAACTGTTATATGAAATTTTATATGTTCCTGAGTGAATAGGATTAATATAATTTCCATCAAGATCACTATAAGTTACTGATATTGATTCGATTGATTCAATATTAGCTTGTTTAATCTTGCCAATAGATAATGAATATGTATTATCATATTGATATATCTTTCCATCATAAATACTGGTTTGATTTTTAAGAGACAATATAGCTTCTAACTTATTTATTTCTAATGAGTGAATAGTGTCTATAATTAAAACATTATAATTATTATCTGCAAGACTATTTAATGAAACTTTAGATAGCTTCATTGAATATAATCCTGCATTAATTGGTAATATTTCTTCATTATCCTTTGAATAAATAATATTTGATGAATTAATCTTTTCATTTGATTGATAGAATTCAAATGGATTTAAATTTTTATCAAATAATATATATTCTTCTTTATATTGATATTCTTTTCCACTATACGTCATAGAAGAATTATTAATATCAACATAAATATCCTTCTTTTTTATATTTAATGTTGCAGGAATAGTACTAATATTAATAATATAGTTACATTTTGCTGCATCACTCAAAGATACATTATCTAAAATAAAATTCATTTTATAGTTATTAACATTTAATGGTATTTTATTAAAGAAATTTAAATCATTAAATCTTAAATATTCATCTTCTCTTAATAAGTGTTCTACTTCTTTATTATTTAATAGTGTATTATCAGAATTAACAATAAAGCTTGAATCACTTGGATATGAATATACTGAACCATTATATACTATTTCAACATCTATTGGTCTTATTTCTATAGATAATTTATTAATAATTAATGTACTTGTAGCTGTTGAAACATTATAATTATTTTCTGCTAATAAATTTAAACTATAATTTGAAATATATATAGTATATTTTCCAGAATTTATTGGTTCATTATCATAGTCAACCTCAATACTAATAGTCTCAGATGATTGTAGTAATGAATTATTAATATAATAATCTGTTCCATATAAATTGTAAGAGATTATAAATAAACTATTATCATATACATATTTTGTGTTTGAATATGTAATTTCATCATCAACTGGTAAAACTGTAATATCAAGTTTGTTAATAATTAATTTACCTAATTCATGACTAATTGAAAGATTATAATTATTATTTAATAAATCTGTTCCAGTTACTGAAGTAATATATATATCATAATTTCCAGCATTTATTAATGCTTCATTATTTATTTTTATATCAGTAAAATATTCATCAGCCTGTAGTAAGCTTGTAGCTTCAATATTATTTAGGCTTTCATTATCAGAATAAACTCTATAACCATAAGAATTTAAATATTTAAAATATTCTCCATTATAAATAACATTAACTTCTTCGCTAGCTGAAATTGAAATATCAAGCTTTTTTATTTTTATTACTGCTTTAGTTTCTGATTTATTAATTATGTAATTATTAATTGCATTAGTATCATAAACAATAGAGTATTCATCAATTAAGTACTCTCCTACATTAATAGGTGAAGATAAAGATACATTAACCTCTTCATTTAAACCATTTAAATAATAATTATAAATACATTCTGAGATCCAAATATTATCATTTTCACATAATAATTCGTTATTTAATGAATATTTTGTTCCATTTAATTCATAGTCAATTTTATATGAAGACTCATTATAATTATATACTTGACCTGAATATACTACGGTATCATTTAATAAAGTAAGTTCAACTTCTAACCTATCAATTACTAATTGTGATGGAGTATCACTAATAGTAACAATATAGTTATTTTGTGCTGTCCCTAAATATTCAAATGTATTAATTATTATCTCATAAGTTCCAGCATTAATTGGAGTTGTTACTTCTTTTGTTATATCGTTTCCTAAACCATCAATTATATAAGTGTAAATACAATCAGTTATTCTTAAATCTTCATTTTCACATAATAAATTATTTCTACTATAGGTATTTTCATCTAGAGTATATGTGATTTGATATTTAGTAGAATCATAACTAAATTCTGTTGCTTGATATACTGACTCAACATCAATTGAAGATAATAGAATGTCTAATCTATTAATTATTAATTGTGATGGAGTATCACTAATAGTAACAATATAGTTATTCTCTGCTGTACCTAAATAATTAAATGAATCTATAATTATTTCATAAGTACCGGCATTTATTGGAGCTAATACTTCTCTTGTTACATTATTACCTAAACCATCAGCAATATATGTATATGTAGTAGCTATAATACTTAAGTCTTCTTCTAATCCTAATAATGTATTTCTACTATATGTATTTCCATCAAGCTCATAGGTAATTTGATATTTAGTAGAATCATAGCAATATTCTATTGCTTGATATACTGACTCAACATCAATTGAAGATAATAGAATGTCTAATCTATTTATTACTAATTGTGATGGTGTAGAACTAATAGCTACAATATAGTTATTTTGTGCTGTTCCAGAATATTCAAATTTATTAATTATTATCTCATAAGTTCCAGCATTTATCGGAGCTACTATTTCTGGTGTTAGATTGTTGTCTAAACCATCAATTATATAAGTATAAATACAATCAGTAATACTTATATCTTCATTTTCACCTAATAGACTATTACTATTATAGGTATTATCACCTAAAGTATATGTAATTTGATATTTAGTAGAATCATATACATATTCTTTGCCATTATATGTAGATTCAAAATCAAGAGATTCTAATAAGATATCTAATCTATTTATTACTAATTTTGATGGATTATCACTAATAGTAACAATATAGTTATTTTGTGCTGTTCCTAAATATTCAAATGTTTTAATTGTTATCTCATAAGTACCAGCATTGATTGGATCTACTATTTCTGGAGTTACATTGTTATCTAAACCGTCAATTATATAAGTGTAAATACAATCAGTTATACTTAAGTCTTCAGTTTCAACCAATAAACTATTTCTACTATAAATATTTCCATCTAGCTCATAAATTATTTGATACTTAGTTGAATCATAGTTATATTTTGTTGCTGAATACACTGCCTCAGCATAAACTGATGATAAAATTATTTCAAGTCTATTTATTACTAATTTTGATGGAATATCACTAATAGCTACAATATAGTTATTTTGTGCTGTTCCTGAATATTCAAATAAATCAATTATTATTTCATATGTTCCAGCATTAATTGGAGTTGCTACTTCTTTTGTGACATCGTTGCCTAAACCATTAGCTATATATGTGTATGTAGTATCTATTATTCTTAAGTCTTCATCTAAACCTAATAATGTATTTTTGCTATAAGTATTTCCATCTAAAGTATAGGTAATCTGATACTTAGTAGAATCATAAATAAATTCATTTGCGTTATAAATAGTAGTAATATCAACTGATGATAGTGTGATATCTAATCTATTTATTACTAATTTTGATGGAATATCACTAATAGTGACAATATAATTATTTTGGGCTGTTCCTGAATATTCAAATGTATTAATTATAAATTCATATGTTCCAGCATTAATTGGAGTTGTTACTTCTTTTGTTACATCGTTACCTAAACCATCTATTATATAAGTATAAATACAATTTGTTATACTTAAGTTCTCATCTGAACCTAATAATGTATTACTACTATATGTATTTCCCTCTAGCTCATAGGTAATCTGATACTTAGTAGAATCGTAGCTATACTCAATTGCTGAATATACTAACTCAGCATCAACTGAGGATAAAATAACCTCTAATTGTTTTATATTAAATAGACCATTTGTTATCTCATCTAAAACATAATTTCTATCAAATAAATCACTTCTATTTGAATTAGAGATATCATATCCAACCTCATATGTACCTGCATTGATAGGTAACACATTTAAATAATTTACAGCTTCATTTAAACCAGTCTTTATATAATTATAATAATAGAATTCTGTTGATAAAATAATATATTCATCTTCTTGAATAAAGCTTGAACCATTATCAATATCTAAACTCGAATCATAAATTGTATATGAATAATCAGAATAAATTGATGAATAATTAGTATTCAAATATGTATTCTCTTGATCATTAATCTTTATTTTTAAATGTCTTTGATTAATTGTCAATTTTCCATCTATAATATCATGATTAGAATTAATATTATTTAGATAATATTCATAATTATTATTTGCTGAAGGTGATGAATTGATTTCATTTAAATATATTGTATAAATTCCAGCATTAAAAGGATTGCATGGCAATAATTCTTCGTAATATTCTACTGAAATAACTTCAAAATATTCATCATCTCTTAATTCATATTTATCTTTATTATCATATAAATCATAAATAGAATAACCACAATCATATAAGTGAGTTTCTTGATTTAATCCATCATAAGTCCATTCTTGATCATTTGAATATAATAGAATTGGTCTTTTTAAGATTGAAAGCTTAGCAGTTTCTCCTAAATATTTATTTTCATTATCAATTCCATATAATGTTACATTATAATTATTTTTTGCTAAATCTGAAGAATCATATGTATCAATATAGATTCTGTAACTTCCTACATTAATTGGATTACATAGTTCATTTTCATTATAATAATTTACAGATTTAATATTAAATGATTCATTTTCGGCAAGTATATAATCCTCAAGACTATCACTATCTAAATCTATTATTGAATAAGAATTATCTGGATATATATGATTAGTAGAATCTTGTTTATCATATGTCCATTCATAATTATTAGCTCGAAGTTCTATTCTTCTTTGATTAATAGTCAATTGTGCTATTTGATTAAAATCATCATCTATATTAAATTCCTTTATTGAATAATCATAATTATTATTTGCAAGTTCTGATGATTCTACTTCATTTATATAAATATTATATAAACCAGCATTTAATGGATTACATTCAATGCCATTTTGGTAATATTGCACTGAATTAATTTTAAAGCTTTCATTTTCTGCAAGTTCATAATTATCATTATTTTCACTATCTAAATCACTAATAGAATACTGATTTTCTGGATATAGATGATTAGTTGAACCTTGCTTATCATATATCCATTCATAGTTATTTGCACGAAGTTCTATTCTTCTTGGATTAATAGTTAATTGAGCTATTTGATTAAAATCATCATTTATATCATATTCTTTTATTGAATATTCATAATTATTATTTGCAAGTTCTGATGGAGTTACCTCAGCTAAATAAATATTATATAAACCGGCATTTAATGGATTACATTCAATGCCATTTTGGTAGTATTTCACTGAATTAATTTCAAAGTATTCATCTTCAAATAATGAAATTTCAATATCATTATCATATACTTTGTATCCTGAATCATACTGATTATTCTCTGAAGTAGAATCCTCTTTATTATAAATCCATGAGAAAGAATCAGCTCTTATTTCTATTTTTCTCTTAATAATTTTAAATATTATCTTATCAGTAGAAAATTTAACATCATAGTTCTGACTAGCTAATGAATTTAAACTTAGACTGTCTATTGATACACTATATTCGTCAACATTTCTAGGAATATCTATTGAATCATTATATAATAGATTTAATGTGATTATTTCTTCATTGTTATATAATTTTTCTATTTCTTCAATTGAATAAATAGTATTATCATAGTTATGATTTTCACCATCATAAATATAGTAAATTAATTCTGAATCAGTTTTTGCATTAGTTAATCCCTTAGGATCAAGTGAAATTGTAATTGTTTTTTTGGTAATTTCTAATGTTCCATAAGAATAGATAATATTATATGAATCATTTAATAATATATTTTCTTCACTAGATAGTCCTTCTCTATAGACAAATAAAGAGAAAGTATTTTCTATAGTTCCAACATTAGATATTCTAGCAACTGGAAAATCATGATTTATTCCAAATAAATCTTGACTATTAGCTAATGATTTATCATCAAAAGTAAATAATTCAGATGATAGTTCTTTACCATCATAAACCTTTGAAATAGAATTAGTTGTGACATTAATGTCCTTCTTTTCAACTGATAATACTCCATAAGTATTATCCTCAAATTCATAGAATGAGGTTACATCATTATTATCATTATCTAATATTTTTGGTTTTGTATTGTTTACTATTTCACCAAAATATTTAATTTGAGCTTGATTATTCTCATCTACTACTATTCTATGTCCATCAACTAAGGATTTTGAGTTTTCTGAAATAGCAATAGTATCACATTTTAAGAATTGATCATTATATGTTTGAGTTGCGCTACCAGTAGTATATGATACTTTTCTTTTTAAGATTTCGAAGTTTCCTATTAATGTTTCAGAATTAGTTGAATAATTAAGAGAAGTATTAATTTCATTGTTTTTAAAATTATAAGATTTAATTTTAAATGTATATTTACCTGGAGTAATAGCATCAGCAACTAATTGATTATTTGAATCATATATCTCAATATCTTCAACCTCAAATGTCTCATCATTTGGTAATACATCAACAATAAAATCAGATTTATCAATAACAAAAGGTGTACCATCATATTCCATTTGAGGAACAAAATCACTATCTATTCTTATTGTTGCCTCAAATTTTGTAAATTCTATTGGTGAATATACATTATTTATCTTATAGCAATATGTAACATCATCACCATTTTCATCAATTATTTTTACTGAATCTTCTATTACTGCAACTTCTGTATTTGATGAAGATAAATCCTTATATGTAAATCCTAAAGTAGCAGCTACTATCGAATCTCCTTCAATCAAATCATTACATATAATATTTGGAATATTTCCATATGATAAGCTTGTTGTAGAAACAGATACTGTTATTTCCTTTGGAGCAATAACAAATTCAACTGGATCACTATATTTAGTACCAAAGCTTCCTTCTGATACAACTCTTATTTTATAATTACCACTTCTATTTGGAATTGTCTCTGTCCAATTGTCACTTCCAACCTCAGCAAATTGATATTTACCATTTGAAAATAGAGTATTTGCTGAAAATTCAAGTTGATCTCCATATTTTATTTCTGAAGGAACTGATATTGTACCAACAACATTTCCTTTAGTCAATAAATATGTGGCTGATAAGCCAATTATTATTAATAATACAACACTGATAATAATTCTAAATCTATGTATGAAATTTTTTACGTTTGCTATAACTTGTATTTTCTTAAAATAATCATTGTACATCATATCAGCCCAAGACCTCCTTTTCTTAAGTTTTTAAATAATTAGTTTATTATAATATCTCCATTTTGAGTGATAACTTCATAATTTGAGTCTGTATTCATAACTGCTAAAGATATAACATCTTCATATGTACCTATTTCGCTACATGATTCAGATAATAATACATTAATAACTACGATTTGTGATAAAAAATCATTCAAATCTTCAGGTTCATTTTCTGGGTGGATTACATTAAATCCTCTAGACATTATCTCATTTTGAGTTACTGCATTTCCATTATATGTTTTTGTATATGACTTAGATGTTAGCGTAATTTTAAATTTATTTATTGTTAGATCAGCTGTACTTTTATTTATTATGTAATTATCATTACTAGAAATTCCATCGATTATTATTGCATCTGGATATATACCTGCATTAATATATTCACCACTTTTTAATTCAACAAATATTGAACTTGACACATCTTCCCAGTCAGTAGGAAGTAACCCTGTATATTTTTCTGAATATGTTATATCATCAGAAATAGTTGCTGCATTTCCACTATATGTTGTGGTATATGATTGTGGTATTAATGTTATTTCAAATTTATTTATTGTTAAATCAGCTTTCCTTTTATTTACTATGTAATTATTATTACTAGAAATTCCATCGATTATTATTGCATTTGAATATGTACCTGCATTTATATATTCATCATTATATTCATCATTTAATTTAACGTTAATACCATTTGAAACATTAGGCCAATCAGCTGGAAGTGAACCTGTATATATTTCTGAATATGTTATATCATCAGAAAAAGTTGCTGCATTTCCACTAT
The DNA here is from genome assembly GCA_045124155.1 of Anaeroplasma sp. Taxonomy (GTDB): domain Bacteria; phylum Bacillota_I; class Bacilli_A; order Acholeplasmatales; family Anaeroplasmataceae; genus Anaeroplasma. The sequence continues at coordinate 1,771 of JBGVLG010000194.1, read as the reverse complement.
ATGTTATGGTATATGATTGTGGTATTAATGTTATTTCAAATTTATTTATTGTTAAATCAGCTGTCCTTTTATTTATTATGTAATTAGCATTACTAGAAATTCCATCGATTATAATTGCATTTGGATATGTACCTGCATTTATATATTCATCATTATTTTCATCATTTAATTTAACGTTGATACCGTTTGAAACAGTAGACCAATCATCTGGAAGTGAACCTGTATATACTTCTGAATATGTTATATCATTAGAAATATTTGCTGCATTTCCACTATATGTTGTAGTATATGATTGTGGTATTAATGTTATTTCAAATGGCGTAACCTCTAATGTACCCTCATAGAAATCTATCTCATAACCTTTTTGATCATCTAATGCACTCTCATCAATAGAAATTATATATGTTCCTACAGGTAATGAAGAAAATTTATCATCGCTAACTTCAACTTTATTGCTGTCAATATCTTTGATGTAGTATAAAAGTAAATTGTCTGTTACATCTTCTTCAAGTGAATCACCATAATAACTTATAGCACTAGACATTACAAATGGTGTACCATATGAAATACTTGTATTACTTGCTATAATTTGAGTTTTCTTTGGATAAACTGTTAGTGTACCAAAAACAAATGTAATATTATAAAAATCATAAAATTCTTCATTAATGCTAATACTATTAGAATAAGTACCAACCTCATTTGCTTCAGTATTTTCAAATTCTATTGAATATATAAGATCAGAATATTTATTTGGAATATTTAATAAAGATTCATCAAACAATTCATCATTCCAATCACAATCTATTGTTTTTGAACCTGATTTAGTGGTAATAGATATATTTGCTTTTTCAACTTTAACTTTTAGAGAATTAATAATTATTTCATTATATAAAACATTAGTTAAATCATAACTGATACTATTTTTTAAATAATTAAGCTCTACACTTCCATCAATTCCTATATCAAAGCTCATATTACTAATAGAATTATATGAGTTTTCATCAATATCTATTTTACTATGTGTAAAGGAATATGAAATATTTAATGGTAATTTCCCACTTGATGAATAATAAGTAAATCCTAATGTATCTTCTGCAATAGTTAATTCATCTAAGTAAGAAACTGTTATTTCATTTGGAATAATATTAAATTCATCAAATGGTTTAAAACGTATTATCTCAATATCGTCAGAAATCATTTCATTATTATTATAGAATGATATATTATCATTTATATTTAGTATCTTTCCATTTTCTCTTAAGACAATAGTAATAACTTTTAATTTCACCAATTTTTTTACATTATCTAATGATAATTCTTTGGTAATTCCATTAAAATCATTAATATCTCCTTCAGATAATTCTTCTATAGATAAAGTAATATCCTTCTTTAAATTATTAGTTAAATAATTATCATTTATTTGAATTGAATACAAATCATCATTTTCTATTAATTCAATATTTGAAGATAAATCATAAAAAATATCTCCACCCTCAAAATATTTTTCAACTAATTTAAAATTAATCTTAATTTTAGGGATATGAACATAAATATATTCTTCTTTTTCAAACTTGTAGTTTTCTGAATTTGATTTCAACGTTAAAGTATAATAGTTATTATCTTCATTAGTTGTAAGCATATTTGATAGGCACCTACCATTATTTTTATAGTTTTATTATTATCATATTGAGGTGATAATAATATGGGTATGCATAGATCCAAAGATGAAAAACTTGCAATAATAAATGATTTTTTAAATTCTCAACTATCA
>JBGVLG010000193.1:0-6615 GCA_045124155.1 Anaeroplasma sp. | reverse complement strand
GAACGAGAATGTCTTATACACTTTTCAAATAAAATAGCATTAAATGTAAAAAAAAGTTATTATGACTTTTCTTAACATTTAATGCTTTTTAGCGTTGTTTTAAACCCAAAAATATAGGTGGTGGTTAAAATTTGTGGTCACGAACATTTCAAAATATTCGATTATTTAAACAAATGACTGTTTTAGATAATGTTATGGTTGCTTTTAATCATTCTATGAAGACTAATATATTTTCTAATGCTTTTCGTATTTTTTGTCCTTGGGTATATCAAGAGGAAGAAAAATATAAAATGAAAGCTTTAGAGCTATTAAGTGTTTTTAATTTATTAGATTATGCTGGATTAAAGGCAGATAATTTACCATATGGAGAACAAAGAAAGCTAGAAATTGCTCGTGCAATGGCAACAAATCCTAAGGTATTATTACTTGATGAGCCTGCAGCCGGTATGAATCCAAGTGAAACCAAAGAATTAATGGAAATGATTCGTTTTGTAAGAGATAAATATCATATTGCAATCTTATTAATTGAACATGATATGAATCTTGTTATGAATATTTGTGAAGATATTACAGTATTGGAATATGGTAAAATAATTGCTCATGGAACACCTGATGAAATTGCAAATAATCCAAGAGTAATCGAGGCTTATTTAGGTAAAGAGGAGGTTTCATGATGAAAATATTAAGAGTTAATAATTTAAATGTTTTTTATGGACAAATACATGCTTTAAAGGATGTATCTCTTGAGGTTAATAAAGGGGAAATAGTATCATTAATTGGCGCTAATGGAGCCGGAAAAACCACATTAATGACTACAATTTCAGGTCTTATTAGACCAAAATCTGGTAGTATTATTTATGCTTGTGATACAAAGATAAATGATAAAATAGAATTAATGGATTATGAAATAACAAAACTTCCTCCTCATAAAATTGTTTCCTTAAAACTATCTCAAGTACCTGAAGGAAGACAAATCTTTTTAGGATTAACAGTTGATGAAAATCTTGATATGGGAGCTTTTTTACAAAAGGATAAAAACCATATAAAAGAGCTTAAGGAGGAAATGTTTTCTTTATTTCCTAGGTTATTAGAAAGAAAAAAACAAATTGCTGGTACATTATCAGGCGGTGAACAACAAATGCTAGCTATTGCCAGAGCCTTAATGAGTGAACCAGAGCTATTATTATTAGATGAGCCATCTATGGGATTATCACCACTTTTTGTTCAAGAAGTATTTGCAATTATTAAAAGATTAAATGAAAAAGGACAAACAATTTTATTAGTAGAACAAAATGCAAAGGCTGCATTAAATATTTCTAATAGAGCCTATGTACTAGAAACAGGAAACATTGTTTTAACTGGTACTGGTGAGGAGCTATTACATAATGATGCAGTGAAAAAAGCATATTTAGGTAAATAATTAATTAAAGGAGTTCTTATAATGGGTTTAACATTAACAGAAAAAATAATAAAAGATCACCTTGTTTCTGGTAATATTACAAGAGGCGAAAGAATAGCTATTCATATTGATCAAACTCTAACTCAGGATGCAACTGGTACTATGGCATATTTAGAGCTTGAGGCTTTAGGAATAGATAAAATTAAAACTGATTTTTCAGTTAGCTATGTTGATCATAATACCCTTCAATCAGGATTTGAAAATGCTGATGATCATGCTTATTTAAGAAGTGTTGCGGATAAATATGGAATATTATTTTCTCGTGCTGGAAACGGAATTTGCCATCAAGTAAATCTTGAGCGCTTCTCTCGTCCTGGAAAAACCCTATTAGGCTCTGATTCCCATACTCCTACTTGTGGTGGAGCTGGAATGCTTGCGATTGGTTCTGGTGGTATGGATGTAGCTTTAGCTATGGCAGGAGAGGCATTTAGCCTTTTAATGCCAAAAATTGTAAAAATAGAATTAAAAAATAAATTACATCATGGTGTTTCTGCAAAGGATGTTATATTAAAGGTATTAGAAATACTAACTGTTAAGGGTGGAGTCAATAAAGTTATTGAGTATTGTGGTGAAGGAGTAAAAAGCTTAACAGTTCCAGAGCGTGGTACTATTTGTAATATGGGCGCTGAGCTTGGTGCTACTTCTTCTATTTTTCCAAGTGATGAAATTACAAAGGAATTCTTCTTAAAACAAGATCGTTTAAATGATTATAATGAGCTTTATGCAGATAATGATGCAATATATGATGAAAAATATGTAATTGACTTAGATAAAATAGTACCACTTGCAGCATGCCCCCATTCTCCTGATAATGTCAAACCTATTAGTGAACTTAAAGGAATGAAGGTTAATCAAGTATTAATTGGTTCTTGTACTAATTCAAGCTATTATGATTTAGCTTTAGTAGCTAATATTTTAAAAGGACATAAGGTTCACCCTGATGTATCCTTAGGAATATCACCTGGATCTAAACAGGTTTATTCAATGATTGCACGTGATGGTATATTAAAAACATTAATTGATAGTGGAGCTCGTATTTTAGAATCAAGCTGTGGACCATGTATAGGTATGGGGCAATCACCTCAAACAAACGCAGTATCTTTAAGAACATTTAATAGAAATTTCTATGGTAGATCTGGCACTATGAGCGCTAATGTATATTTAGTTAGTCCAATTATTGCCGCAATGAGCGCAATAACAGGCTATATTACTGATGATATTGAATTTGAAGAACCTAATTGTAATGTATCATTCATTTTAGATGATTCCATCATCTATCCTACTTATAGTCTTGATGTTTTTAGAGGACCTAATATTAAGCCTATTCCTAATAATGAACAATTAAATAAGAAAATAGATAAAAGAGTATGTATTAAGGTTGGCGATAATATTACTACTGATCATATTATGCCAGCTGGAGCTAAGGTTTTACCATATAGATCTAATATTGAACGCATTAGTGATTTTGTATTTTATCAAATAGATTCAAAATTTAAAGAAAGATGTTTAGAATATAAGGGTGGTTTTATCATTGGTGGTGCTAATTATGGTCAGGGATCTTCACGTGAACATGCAGCACTCGCTCCAATGTATTTAGGAATAAAAGCTGTAATCGCAAAAAGCTTCGCAAGAATTCATAAAAAAAATTTAATCAATTTTGGTATTATTCCCTATACCTTCTTAAATGAAAGAGATTATGATTTAGTTAATTTAGGTGATGAGCTTTCCTTTGAAATTACTAATTTCAATGAAGTTACAATATTAAATAAAACAAACAATAAAAGCTTTAAAGCTGTATCTGATTTATCAAATGAAGATATTGCAGTAATTGAAGCAGGAGGAATCTTAAATTATATTAAAAATAAAGGACGTGATTAAATGGATTTCTTAGAAGAAACATTTAATAAAAATATGCAAAATAACGCTATTGATCATCAGCTATTTGATCAATACAATGTAAAAATAGGTCTAAGAAATCATGATGGTCGTGGAGTTTTAGTAGGCTTAACAAAAATAAGTGATGTTTATGGCTATTATATGGATAAAGATAAAAAAATAGATGATGAAGGTCATCTAATTATAAGAGGCTATGATTTATATGATATTGCTAAAATGGATCATGATAATTATGGATATGAAAAAGTAGCTTATTTAATATTATTTGGAAAATGGCCAACTAATGATGAAGCATATGAATTTATTAAAATAATAAAGGATAATTATAAGCTTCCAAAATTCTTTATGGAGGATGTTTTATTAAAAAATCCTAGTAATAATTTAATGAATCATCTTCAAAGAGCTATTTTATCATTATATAGCTACGATAATAATCCAGATGATACTGAACCAATTATGGTATTAAAAAAAGGATTATCAATTTTAGCTAAAATGCCAACTATTATTAATTATGTTTATCAATCTAATCGTCATTTCTTACATAATGATTCCTTAATATTACGTCAACCAAATCAAAATATGAGTATTGCAGAAAATATATTATATCTTCTAAAAGGAGAAAATAATTATCAAAAGGAAGAGGTTGATATTTTAGATTTATGTTTAATTATTCATGCTGATCATGGAGGAGCACCAAATTCAACCTTTGCAGATGAGGTAATTAGTTCTACTGGAACTGACCTTTATTCTTCTATTTCAGGTTCTTTAGCAGCACTAAAAGGACCTCGTCATGGAGGAGCGAATATTGAAGTTACAAAAATGATGAAAGCTATAATTGATCATATTGGTCTTGATGCAAGTAAAGAACAAATATCAGATGTCTTAAATAAAATATTAAATAAAGATTTTTATAATAATTCTGGATTGATTTATGGAATTGGTCATGCAGTTTATACTAAAAGTGATCCAAGAGCAGTTTTATTAAAACAACAATGTAAAAAATTAGCATATTTAAAAAATAAAGAAAAGCTTTTTAATTTCTATAGTTTAGTTGAAGAAATTGCAATTAAAGAATTAAAAAAACGTAAGGGTAATAGCTTTAATTGCTGTGCAAACCTAGATTTCTATAGTGGTCTTGCTTATCAATTTTTAGGAATTCCTGAGGATTTATATACTCCTATATTTGCAACCTCAAGAATGATTGGATGGTTAGCACATGATATTGAAAATAAACTTTATTGTAATAAAATTGTAAGACCTGCAACAAAATATGTTGGTGAAATTAACAAGGGGGACTTAAAATAATGGAGGATATTGTTTTATTTGAAGGAGATGGAATAGGTCCTGAAATCACTAAAGAAGTAATTAGAATATTAGATTGTGCTGGATTAAAATTTAATTATCATCCTTATTTAATTGGGCAAAGAGCTTATGAAAAATATGGAGTATTAATTCCTGATGAGGCAATAGAGGCAATAAAAAAATATAAAGTTGCTTTAAAAGCTCCAGTCACTACTCCTATTGGAAAAGGATTTAGATCTGTAAATGTTGGATTACGATTAGCCTTAGATTTATATATTAATCTCAGACCTTCAAGAAGCTACCCTAATACCCTAGCTCGTTATAATGATGTAGATTTAGTTATATTTAGAGAAAATACTGAGGATTTATATACAGGAAAAGAATATGAAATAGATGGTGGTTTTGAAGCAATTAAAACAATTACTGAAAAAGCATCAAGAAGAATCATTGAAGCTGCTTTTTCTTATGCAATTAAGCATAATAGATTACATGTTACCTGTGTACATAAAGCAAATATAATGAAAAAAACAGATGGATTATTTCTTAATTTATTCAATGAAATAGCAAAAAATTATCCAACTGTTTCTATAGATGATAAAATAATAGATAATATGTGTATGCAAATGGTTATGAATCCTAGTCAATTTGATATTATAGTAACTCCTAATTTATATGGAGATATTTTATCTGATTTAGCTGCAGGACTTACAGGAGGATTAGGCTTAGTACCTGGTGCGAATATAGGTACTGATGCTGCTATATTTGAAGCTGTTCATGGTAGTGCTCCAGATATTGCTTCAAAAAATATAGCTAATCCTATAGCTTTATTATTATCTTCTTGCTTAATGCTTGATCATTTAGGATATATAAATGAAGCAAAAAAAATTCGTACTGCTGTTTATAATACACTAAATGATGGTACAATATTAACAAAAGATTTAGGTGGAACTGCATCTACTACTGAAATAGCAGATAAAATAATAAGCTATTTATAAATTAAAAAGACAACATCTTATGTAATTTTGATATTACTTTGATGTTGTCTTTTTATTATTTAAAACATTAATATATTAATCTCTTTTTCTATTTCCAGTTTTTTTATAATATTCATTTTTACTTTCATACATTAAATCATCAGCCAATATTATTAGCTCAGCTAAAGACATATCTTTATGTTCATCATAACATACGAATCCAATTGAAACTGAAATATTACTAATATAATTTCCTTTGAAATTTTTACATAAATAATCAAATGTCTTTAAATTATTTTCTATTAAATCTCTAGAACATTTAATTATTGCAATAAATTCATCGCCACCAATTCTATAGCATTTTCCATATTTACTAAAAATATTTGACATAAAATGAGCTGCATTAATTACCATTTCATCTCCAGCAATATGACCAATAGTATCATTAGTAACCTTTAATCCATTGATATCGAATTGAACAATTGAATATCCAGATAAATCTTCTAAAGATAATGTTTGAATATCCTGTTCATATGCACTACGATTTAATAATCCTGTCATTTCATCTGTAATTGCTAATTTCTTTTTTTCTATTATTGCATCATATACTCTTTTATCTTCAATATAATTAATTAAAAAGAAAAATCCTAATAATAGTAAACCTATTAAATAAATAATAATACTTGGTAAAATCATATTATATAAAGAATTTGTACTTAAATTTACATATTTAATTACTAAATAAGCATCAAATAATTCTAAATATTTAGCTAATGTATAATCATTATAATTATTATTATAATAAAAAGAATTTGAATTAATCTCATTAAAATAAGAATTATCTGTAAGCATATTTGATAGGCACCTACCATTATTTTTATAGTTTTATTATTATCATATTGAGGTGATAATAATATGGGTATGCATAGATCCAAAGATGAAAAACTTGCAATAATAAATGATTTTTTAAATTCTCAACTATCA
>JBGVLG010000192.1:0-41729 GCA_045124155.1 Anaeroplasma sp. | reverse complement strand
GAACTCCAGACCCACTGATTAAGAGTCAGTTGCTCTACCAACTGAGCTAAGGGTCCATGTATAAGATTAAAGTCGAATATCGACTGCGGTATTAATTATAACAAAAGGGTAATAATATGTCAACAAAAAAATTACGCTTTTTTCACTTTTTGACATCACTTTTTAAAATAGAATAATCTATTTATATATTTAAACCTAATCATAATATTTATATTCATATTTTCATATTATTAATTAGATAATATGAAAGGAAACAGATATCTTGAATGCAAAAAAACTATTAAAGAAATTAGGATTAAAAATTAATATTGATCATAAGATTGAAGGTATAACAGATAATTATAAGGAAGTGAAAAATAATTATATTTATATAGGAAAAAAAGAATATTATATAGATGCAATAAAAAATGGTGCTAAAACAATCATTATTGAAGATAATATTTCATCTAATGAATTAAATATTATTTATACATCTGATTATAGAAATACTTTAGCTAAAGCTCTATATTATTATAATTATAATAAAATATCAAAACTAAAGATAATAGGTGTTACAGGTACTAATGCTAAAACTACAACCTCATTAGCTATATATTATTATTTGAAATATATTAATATACCTGTAATGTATATTGGCTCAAATGGAGTATATTATAATGATATAAAAATAAAAACTAATAATACTACTTTAGGAATCATAGATTTATATAAATATTTAAATCTTGCTTATTTTAATAATATTAAATATATTTCAATGGAGCTATCTAGTATTGGTATTGATCAAAGAAGAATTCAAAATATATTCTTTGATGTCTTAATATTTACAAATATAACTCAGGATCATTTAGATTATCATAAAAATATCTATAATTATAGATTCTCTAAAATGATTCCCTTTATTGAACAAAATAAAGGATTTCAAATAATTAATTGTGATGATAGTTATTATAAAGAAATAATAGCTCATTCAAAGGCTAAATATTATACCTATGGAATAAATAATAATTCAGATTATAAAATTGATATAATTAATAAATCTTTAAATGGTTCTACATTTAATGTTAATAATATTAATTATCATACTAATTTAATAGGAGCATTTAATATATATAATTTATTACCTACTATAATAATATCAAATAAATTATTTAATAATAAAAAAATATCTGAATTTATATTTAGTTTAAATATGAAAGAAGGAAGAATGAATTTATATAATATAAGAAATTATAATATTATTATAGATTATGCACATACTGCATCCTCTGTTTCATTAGTGCTTAGTGAAATATCTACATTAATAAATAGTCGACTTTTTATTATTTGTGGGTGTGGTGGCAATAGGGAAAAAGAAAAAAGAAGTGAAATAGGAAAAATATTATCAAAATATGAAAATGTATTATTAACAACTGATAATCCTAGAAATGAAAATCCTTTAGACATAATAAATGATATTAATAAAGATATAGATCCCTTACCTTATATAATTGATAGAAAAGAAGCTATATATTATCAATTAAATAAAATGAATATAAATGATTATTTAATAATATTAGGAAAAGGAAATGAAGATTATATGGAAATAAATAATAAAAGAATTCATTTTAATGATTTAGAGGTAGTAAATGAATATTTTTCTTAATTTATTTATTTTATCTTTAATATCAATATTATTTTATTCTATATATATTAGATTTTTTAAAAAGGCTTCTCAATATGAAAGAGAAGAAGGTCTTTCTTCTCATAAAATTAAAAATGGTACTATTACAATGGGAGGAATATTCTTTTTAATACTACCACTAATATTTTTAATTAATAATTTAAAAATATTACAAATATTTATTACCTCCTTATTGTATGGATTAATTGGATTTATTGATGATTTATTAATAATTATTAAAAAGAATAATAAAGGAATTAATCCCAATATAAAATTATTATTAGAAACAATTATTGCAATAATATCCTTTATTTTTTATTTAAATATAAATGATACTACTACTTTAAATTTATATTTTTTTCAATTTGATATTAAATGGCTATTTGGTTTATTTATTTTATTCTTTTTAAATGCATCTGCAAATGCATTTAACTTAACAGATGGAATAGATGGATTATGTGGAGGATTATCATTATTATTATCTATTGCCTTTATATTAATAGCATATGAAAAAAAAGAGTATGAAATTATGTATTTAATTTCAATAGTATCAATACCTTTATTTGTGTTTTGGTGTTTTAATATTCCTAAAGCATATTTGTTTATGGGCGATACAGGTTCTTTATTTTTAGGAGTATTTTATTCAATGATAGCTTTATATTTAAATGCTATATTTGCTTTTATTATTATGGCATTAATATTCATTTTTGAAGTATTATCAGTAATTATTCAAGTAACATATTACAAAAAGAAGCATAAAAGAATCTTTAAAATGGCTCCCTTTCATCATCATTTAGAAGCAATTGGAAAAAAAGAATGGGAAATAGATTTAATATTTTTTATTATTGAATTCTTCTTAATTTCTATTGTATTAATATTTCATTTATATTAATCATAAAATCTTAATTTAATCATACGATTAATTGGTGATAATATGATTTTATTATTAGGATATGGAATATCTAATAAAGGTATTGCTAGACTATTAGATAAATTACATGAGAATTATATTATAAAAAATAGTGAGGAAATAAAAAATGAAGAGGATTATAATTTAATTATTCGTTCCCCAGGAATAAATCCTATGGATAAGGTATTTAATTTATTAAAGGGTGAAGTAATTACAGATATTGAATTAGTTTATAGATTGCTTCATCCTTATATTATTTTAGTTAGTGGTTCTAATGGTAAGACTACAATCGCATCAATGATATCTACAATGTTAGGTAATGATGCAGTATTATGTGGGAATATGGGATATAGTATAGGTGATGCTCTGGTTGATTATCCTAATAAGAAATATTATGTAGTTGAAGCTTCATCCTTTATGCTTCTAGGAATAAAAGAATTAAAGCCTAATATTTATGTATTATCAAATATTTCACCATGTCATATTGATTATCATAAAACATTAGAAAATTATATTAATTCTAAACTTAAGCCTTTAAATAATATGGATAATAAAGATATGTTTATTTATATGAAGGAAAATAAATATATAAATTTAAATAAAATTAATTCAAAAACAATAACCTATTCTCAAGCTAATACAAGCTCATCAATTACTAAAATAGGTAATAATAATATTTATTTTAAGGAAAAGAAAATATTAACTATAAAAAATGAAAGAAGCTATATTATTTTAAATATAATGGCTGCATTAGGAGTAATTATAAGCTTAAATTATGATTTAAAATTAGCAATAAAAAGATTAAAAAAGTATAAATTAATGCCCTATAGAGCCCAATTAGAAAATAAATATATAATTAATGATGCTAAAAGTACTAATAGTGAGGCAACAAATCAATTATTAAAAGAATATAATAATGTATATTTAATATGTGGTGGTTTTGATAGAGGAATACCAATATATTTATCAAAAGAAAGTCTTAATAATATAAAATGTGTTTTTGCTTATGGTGATAGTAAGGATAAAATAGAAGCTTATTTTTATAGTAAAAATATTAGAGTATTCAAATTTGAAAATTTAAAGGAAGCTTATTATAATGCTTACTATAATAGAATTAATAAAGAATATATTATTTATTCCCCTATGTATCCTTCATATGATCAATTTAATAGTTTCATGGAAAGAGGTCTTTTATTTCATGAATTGACAAAAGAATTATTAAAAAAATAATAATTTATAATTATTCTAAATAAATAATTGTTGTAAAATAATAAATATGATAGAATAGTGATGTTGAAAGAAGGTGTTCTTATGAAGGTAATTTTAGGCTTATCAGGTGGCGTTGATAGTAGTGTTGCATTAAAATTACTTAAGGATGAGGGCTACGATGTAGAAGCTATGTTTATGAGAAATTGGGATAGCGCTACAAATAATGATATTTTAGGTAATCCAGATATTGATGATGAGGTTTGTCCTCAGGAAAAGGATTATCAGGATGCTGTTAAGGTCTGTGAGGAATTAGGTATAAAATTACATAGAATAGATTTTATAGAGGAATATTGGGATACTGTATTTACTTATTTTTTAAATGAATATAAAAGTGGAAGAACTCCTAATCCTGATATTATGTGTAATAAATATATTAAATTTAATGCATTTTTGAAACATGCATCAAGCTTAGGTGCTGATTATATAGCTATGGGGCATTATGCTAGAGTAAAGCATGATAAGGGAAAAAGCTATTTATTAAGAGGAGTAGATTCTAATAAGGATCAGACTTATTTCTTATCTCAAATATCTCAAGAACAATTAAGACATTCATTATTTCCTGTTGGTCATTTAACAAAATCTGAGGTTAGAAAAATAGCACATGATGCTAATTTATATACAGCTGATAAAAAGGATTCAACAGGTATATGCTTTATTGGTGAAAGAAATTTTAAAAAGTTTTTACAAAATTATTTACCTTCTAAGCCTGGTGATATCATCACTATGGAAGGAGATATCATCGGACATCATGATGGATTAATGTATTACACTATAGGACAAAGAAAAGGACTTGGTATAGGTGGTAATCATGATTATAAAAATGAAGCTTGGTTTGTTTGTGGTAAGGATTTAGAAAGAAATCAATTAATTGTAGGACAGGGTCATGATAGTGATTATTTAATTTCTAATTGGTGTTATGCTTCAAGCTTAAATTGGATTTGTGATATTCCAGTTGAAAATAAAATTTATCAAGCTAAATTTAGATATCGTCAAGAGGATAATCCAGTTACAATTGAGTATATTAATTCAGATAAAATGAAGGTTATTTATAGTAAAGGAGTTAGAGCTGTAACTCCAGGACAAGCAGTAGTATTATATGATGGTGAGGTTTGCCTTGGTGGTGGTATTATTGATGAGGTTTACTTCAATGAAGAAAGAAGAAAATATTAATGGATGATTTTGTAACAGTTACAGGATGCTTAGATAGTATTATTTATCAAGCAAATGATTCTTTATATAAGGTATGTAAAATAATATTAGATAATGATAAATCATTAGTTGTAGTTGGAAGCTTTCCTGATTTAGAAAAGGGACTAGATTATGATTTTGTAGGACAAATGAAAACTCACCCTAAATATGGTGAGCAATTAGTTGTTTCTATAGCTAGTAAATCAAAAAAACTATCTCAAGAAGGACTAATAAGTTATTTATCTAGTGATAAATTTCATGGAATTGGACCTAAACTAGCTTTTAATATTGTAGATCAATTAGGTACAAATTGTATTGATAAAATAATGGAAGACCCTAAGGTATTAGAAAGTGTATCAGGTTTAAATCAAGCGAAAAGAGATACAATAGTAGCTGTAATAAAAAATAATTATCAGATGGAACAAGCTTTTATTAGATTATATAGCTTTGGATTAACTGCCAAAATGGTTGAAAGAGTTTATTCTAAATATGAGGGTAATTCTATTGCTATAATTGAGGATAATCCTTATACATTATTATATGATGTTGAAGGATTTGGATTTAAAAGATGTGATAATTTAGCATTGAATTTAGGATTTAAGGTTAATGATATTAGAAGAATAAAGGCTTCTATTTTATATACATTAAATTATGTATGCTATAATCAAGGCTTTACATTTTTAACTAAAGAACAATTAATTAATTCTAGTAAGGGTTTATTAGAAAATAATCCTTTAATTACAGATGAATTAATGAATGATTCTATATTAGAATTAATTGAAGAAAAGAAGCTTTGTTTTGAAGAGGAAAGATATTATGATTATTCATTATATTATTCTGAAAATAATTTAGCTTCAAAGCTTGTTAAATTATATAGTAATGATTATAAAAAATTTAGTAAGGATACTATTATAAATAATTTATCAATTATTGAAAAAACTATTAATATTAATTATACTCCTTTACAAAAGGAAGCAATTATTAATTCTTTATCAAATAAATTATCTATTATTACTGGTGGTCCAGGTACTGGTAAATCTACTATTTTAAAGGGAATATTATTATGCTATAGTAAATTAACTAATATAGATTATAATTCGGATGAATTTAGTTATAAGGTATTATTAGTATCCCCAACTGGTAGAGCGTCAAAAAGAATGATAGAAACTACAAATTTAAAAGCATCAACAATTCATAAGGCACTGGGGTATAATTTTGATGGAGAATTCATGCATGATGAATATAATCCTTTAACTTGTAGTTTATTAATTATAGATGAGGCATCTATGGTTGATATTAATTTAGCTTCTAATTTATTTAAAGCATTACCAAATAGTACTCAAGTTATTTTAGTCGGAGATAGTAACCAATTACCATCAGTAGGACCAGGTAATGTCTTATATGATTTAATTCATACTAGTATTTTTAAAACTACAATGTTAAATCAAATAATGAGACAAGCTGATGATTCTGATATCATCAAATTAAGTCAAATGATATTAAATGAAAGAATTGATTATACAGTATTATCTAGAAAGAAAGAAATATTTTATTATAATTTAGATTCTAAAGATTTAATAGATAATTTAGATAAAATATTAGATAATTATTTAAAAAATGGAGGAGATCTCCAAAATGATATGGAAATACTAATCCCTATGTATGCAGGAGTTGCAGGAATAGATGCAGTAAATTCTCATATTCAATCTAGGTTTAATCCTGAAAAAGAAAAGCTTATTAAAAGAGATACAAAGGTATTTAAAAGAAATGATAAGGTATTACAATTAAAAAATGATGCAGAATTACAGATAATGAATGGAGATATTGGTAAAATAATAGATATTATTAAAGTAGATAATAATGATGTAATGCTTATTGATTTTGATGGTAGAATAGTTAATTATTCTACTAAAAATATTGACAATTTAGCTTTAGGCTATGCAATATCAATTCATAAATCACAAGGTTCTGAATTTGATAATATTATTTTGCCTATTTTACCTAGCTATCATATTATGCTAAAAAAGAAGCTTATTTATACTGCGATAACTCGTGCTAAAAAGAAGCTTATTCTTATGGGAAAAATTGAAAGTCTAAATTACGCTATTCATAATAGTGAATATTTAAGACAAACTACATTATCGAAAAGAATTGAGGATACTTTTAATAATAGAATAGAAGTTAAAATATTTGATCCTGAAATACCATTTGATACTTTAGGTGAATATGATATGGAGGGAATTAGCCCTTATTCATTTATGTAGGAATATTTTACCAGTTTATTTTAATTTAATTAATAAAAAATAATACTGGTGATATTATGAAGCATGTATGTACATTATGTATTGGAATTATTGCAGGTATGTATTTACCTACATTATTAAAAAAAAATAATTCAATGAAAAAGATTATGAAAAAAATTAATATTGAATAATTAATCATAATATTTATGTATTTGTTCAATTTTAATATTAAATATTTCATTAATATTTATATTTAATATTTGACATATTCTTTGTAATTCAAAAAATGTAGGCTCTTGCTTACCATTTTCAATTTTATTATATTTAGAGGCTCTAATTGGAATCATAAAGGCAACATCCTTTTGACTAATTTGAGCCTCTATTCTTTTATCTTTAATTATTCTTGAAAAATCCTTATATGTCATATTATTACTCCTTTTTTAGTAGTATTATAGATTAAAAAAATAATAAAATAAAGAGAAAAAATATGATGCTTTTATTCTATTTTTTACTATTTTATCAAAATGATAAAAAAAATAATTATAAGAAAAAATATATTTATTTTTTGATAAAAATATATAATTTATAAAAAATGAATAATAATGCTATTAGAAGTAAACTAGACTATTATAATAAAAAAATAAAATAATTACTTGTTATATTTTAATAATTATGGTTTCACCTTTGAACTATAGTTATGATGTTACAATCTCTTATTTTAATATACTAAATAAATATATGATTATTTTTTTGCTTTACTCGTTGAATCGGGAGCTATAGGGAAAAAATCAAAATACTTTATGTATAATCAATGCTTTCTTACATTTTATACTTTGCGTATTATTTGCAAAATATTAAAAAAACACCTTGCGTATTATTATGTGTAAGTTTATAATTAAAGTGTGGATGGTGATTTTCAATGAAATTAAAAAGGAAAATATATGAAAAACTATTGGAGTGGAAAGAAAAATATAGTAATAATTATGCTTTATTAATAGAAGGTGCAAGGCGTATTGGCAAATCAACAATTGTAGAAAGATTTGCAGAGGAAAATTATAAATCATATGTAATAATAGATTTTGCAATTGCTAGTAAACATATAAAGGATAATTTTAAGAATAATTTAAATAAACTAGATTTATTTTTTCAAAATATATCTTTAGAATACAATAAAAAATTATATCCTGGCGAATCATTAATTGTTTTTGATGAGGTTCAAAAATTTCCTAAAGCTAGAGAGGCTATAAAATATCTTGTTAAGGACGGAAGATTTAGTTATGTAGAGACAGGTTCGCTTATTTCTATTAAAGATAATGTTAACGATATCGTTATTCCGTCCGAGGAAATGAAAATTAAGATGTACCCACTTGATTTTGAAGAGTTTATGTGGGCTGCTGATGAAAATATACTTTTAGAATATATTAAAGATTGTGCTAAAAATAGAATAAGGCTTTTGGATATATTTCATTCAGATGCAATGAGATTATTTAATGAATATATTTTAGTTGGAGGTATGCCACAAAGTGTTATAGCGTATTTTGAAAATAATAGAGATTTTGATTGTGCTGATAAGGCAAAAAGAGAAATACTTAATTTGTATAAGGATGACATTAATAAATCATCAAAAAAATATAATTCAAAAGTTTCAGCACTTTTTGATAATTTGCCTGGATATTTATCTAAGCATGACAAGAAGATTGTTTTGAGTGAAATAAGTATAGGTGCTACATTTAATAAATATGATGAACCATTGTTTTGGTTAGATGATTCTATGATCTGTAATGTTTGCTATAAATGTAATGATCCTAATGTTGGTTTCTCACTTAATAAAGACGATTCTTCAGTTAAATGTTATATGGGGGATACTGGGTTATTAGTTAGCCATACTTTTTCTGAAAATGAAATAGCATCCAATAAACTATATAATCAAATTATTAATAATAAACTTTCAATTAATAAAGGTATGTTTTATGAAAATGTAATAGCGCAAATGATTGTATCAACAGGTAAGAAATTATATTATTATTCGCATTATTCATTAGAAAAACACAGAAATGATATTGAAATAGATTTTTTGATTAGCAATGATAGTAAAACAAATATAAAAGTTTATCCTATTGAAGTGAAGTCAAGTAAAAATTATACAACTGTTTCATACAATTTATTTAAGGAACGATTTGGAAAAAGAATTGGCGATTCGTTCATTATCCATCCTAAGCAATTAGTAAAAGATGAAAATGGTCTTAGGATACCACCATATATGTTTATATTCATTTTATAGATTCATACATTTATAAGGGTTTTTTGATGCATTTTGAGTTTTTTCTGCGAAAACTCGAAATCTGTTGAGTGTGTCTTTACCCCATTTTATTTTTTATAAATCCCCATACGAAAAAATAATATATTCAAGTCAAAGCTTAGGTTAAAAACTTAAGTTTGAAGGGAATGTATAAAGGAAATGAAAAAATAAAGAAAAAAACACATTGTATCCCTTTTTGGTTGACAGTGTGTTTTTATTTTGCTATAATAAATGTAGAAAAAGAAAAAGATTTGTCAGCTGCAACTAACAAATCTCAAGTGATAGATATGTATCTACAAATAGTATCTTATCATTTTCTTTTTAAAATTTCAAGGAAGGAGGATAAGATATTATGGGAATTTTGAATAAAATTGCTAAAAGTTTTGTTTATCATTGTACTGAAAAGCCAACACACTATGTTCACGTAGATAATCCAAAAACATTACAAGAACATAGACAAGTACAATATAATAACTGGTGCAAAGCAAAAGGTGTTTATAATGGATCGTATTTGCCTAAGAATCCAAGTACGTTAAACCATAAGGGTTGGAGAGAAACAACTTCTCCTAAAGATACTACAGGTTTACATAGAAGATTTCAAAGAAAATCTAGTGGACAAGTAGTGGATTACCATGAAAAAGCACCAACTAAAAAAGGTACAATTGCAGATGAACATTATCATTGGTGGGAAGCATTTTCTTTAGAAGACAGTCCAAAGAAACCTAAAGGAACTCAGTATAGAGATCGATATGGCAATGTTTGTAGTGAAGGTTCAAGAGAATCGCATTTAGCACCATTAGATAAAAAATATGATTTCAAGTAGGAGAATAATATGGAAAAGTATAAAGAAGCAGAGTTAATATTAAATAAGTTTTCTGTTCCAACACATTTTCACGATATGTCAGTTATTAATATGAAGTTTTCAGATGATAGTATCGTAGTAAGATTTTCGTTAGCAAAATATTTAGACGAGTTTGATATTTTGGAAGATGATAATCATTTAGCCATTTTAGAAGTTAAATATGATGGTGTTAATATTAGTAAAATTGATTTATATGGTGTTATTAATTTTAGGGGATTAAGTGTTTTAAGATTGACTGATATTAATGATATTATTGAAATGAATTTATATAATGACGAATATGATTGTTATTTTAATATTGCTTTTACATGTAAAAGTTTTAATTGGAAAGTAATAGATATTATAACGACTGATGAATATTATAATTTCCGTGATGAAATGTCAAAAAATACTGAATCTTTATTTGAAATTCAAAAGTATGATGGACCAAAGTGGTCAAAAATTTAAAAATTTAAGAATTGAATCATTTATATAGAAAAAAAAGATGTTTGATAGTTTAGATGTTTAGAATTTAAAAGAAATGAGAGAAAAATTATGATTAGTAAGTTCGGTTTATATATAAGAAAAATAAGAGAAAAAGAAAATGATTCATTAAGACAAATGGCTATAAAATTAGGCATTTCAGCAACCTTTTTATCAGCTATGGAGGTTGGAAGAAAGCAAATTCCATTAGAGTATGTAGAAAAAATCAAAGGAATATATGACTTAACCGAAGAACAAGTAATGGAATTAGAGGATAGCATTTATGAAACAAACGAACGTCTTCCAATTGAGTTAGCACTTATGAATGATGCTCAAAAGGATGTATCTTTAATGTTTGCAAGAAGGATAAAAACTGCTGATGAAAATTTATTAAGAAAGTTAAAGGAAGCATTATTAGATGAAGAAAACTAATCCATTAAAAATTGTAGAAATTGAAAATATTGCTAATAAAGTAAGAAGAGAATTTGGTGTTTCACTTGATTCTCCTTTTCCAATTTTAGAAGTATTAGAAAAGCTACATTATGGTGGATTACTAACAATTCAATATAAAGAAGATGATGATCCTATGTTCGAAGAAAATACTCCAGCTAAGTATAACCCTATAGATAATTTTATATATGTTAAAATATCAGTTTTAGAGGAAGTTGAAACTAATGAATATAGAGCTAATTTTACATTAGCTCATGAATTCTTTCATTATATACAATGTCAAGTGTTGGGATTTACATTTGAAGAAGTTGAGTATTGTCCACATTATGTTAGAGCAGAATGGCAGGCTGATGAATTTGCTGGACAATTATTAATTCCTACAAAATATGTTGATGTAGATGAATATGACAAATTTGAAATTATGGAAAATTTTAAAGTTTCGGAAAAATGTGCTGAAACTAGAATAGGATTATTTATAAAAAGAAATCCAGGAAAGAAGGTGAAATTATCACATTAATATTAGAAATTTTAAACATTTTAATTACAGTTATTGGGCAATTTTTTATAACAATAATTAAACTGGTACCAACAATTTTAGAATTAAAAAATTTACCAATTGATATTATATCTATTGCGTTGGGTGTTCCAACGATAATAATATCATTTGGGTTAATGCTTATAAATAAATTGAAAAAATCTATATAGGGAGGTTTGAAAGTAATGATTCCACGACATCGAGTTTTTATAAGTTACTATCATTATGATGACCAGTATTATAAAAATGAATTGGTTAAAAAACAATATTTTAATTATCAAAAATGTATCTTTGAAAATATATTTGAAGATTATTCAGTAAATGATGGCGACATTGATGATACTTATATGACATCAGAACAAATTAGAAGAAAAATTCGTGATGAATATATAAAAGATTCTACTGTATTAATTTTACTATGTGGGGCAAACACAAAAAGGAGAAAACATATAGATTGGGAAATTCATGCCGCAATGTATGATAGTGATGTTAATCCTCAAATGGGTATAGTAGTTATTAATTTGCCTGAAATAAAACAAGGCGTTAGAGTTTCAGAAGATGAAGAAAAAGAATTGGTGGCACCACATTCTAATTGGTGTACATTGTCCACTCGAGAACAGTTTGAAAAGACTTATCCGTATATGCCAAGTAGAATAATAGATAATTTTGTTAATGGGGCTGAAATTACTGTTGTTGATTGGGATAGAGTATCAAATGATTCAAATATATTAATGCAATTGATTGATAATGCTTTTAAGCGAAGAAAAAATGTTAAGTATGATCATTCTGCTCCTTTAAAAAAAAGCAATTCATAGGAGAAATTATATGGGAAAAAAAAGAAGTAAATTGAAAGATATTTTTAGTCGCTTTAATATTGAAAATATTCATTTATCAACTGAAGCTGCCGGCGTTACTATCTCATATACAAATTGGGATAAAGAAGCAGCTTGGCTTATGTATATAGAATTATTGACAAGAGTAACTACTCAACCATTGAATAATGAGGGTGATGAACAAAGTGCATTAAATAGTATATATAAAATATTTGAGATTACGAGGGATATTTTGAAATCTTATGGTAGAAATGCCATTAATTTTACAAAAATTTCTATAATTATTCTTAACCAAAAAATTAGGCCATTTACTTCAAAGTGGCATAAATTATCAACTAAAAATGCATTTGTTGATGCAAATCAACGTGATAATTTTAGACAAGAATTAGAAATATTAAGAAATGTATTAATTGCTTATACTAGATTATTGGCTGATATGGCAAACGTAGAAGATTTGACAGTATTAGAAGCAAATAATTAAAAAATTATTACATAGTAATAGTGTGTTTGTTAAAAGTGTGGAATTATTATGTATTTAAAAACGAAAAAAAGATGCAAAAGCATCTAGTGTTGCATTAACGCTAGAAACTAGAGATTGGTTTAAAAATAATACTTTTAACAATGATATTGATGCTTTATTGTCAATTTCTAAAAGAATTAAAAATAGAATTAATGTGGATAGTATATTTTTATCTAATCCTTTTACTAACGAGAATATATTTTATTAAGATGGATGCGGATTCTGAATGTGTTTCAATGTTTAATGAAAAATTGGATTTTTTTATTTCACAATTACAGGCAGCTAAAATGTGAGTGGAACAAGCATTTATGATACTTGCACAAAATTAAGAAAAGTGTTCCCTGATTTTTCTGCTCCTGAACTAGATAAAACTGAAAAGTTTATAGGTACTAATACTAGATATGCGTGAATTAGTTGAAATACTAGAAGAGTGCGATGATTTATTTGAAGTTGAAACAAGCGATAAGAGTATACTTTGTATAATTGTATTTGATGAAAGCAATAGATTATTTTTTTACTACCATTGTAATTTTTAATAATGATAAAATGAATTATTGTGATTTTACCTTTTCACTTTCGTATAAATAATACACGTTGAAACGAAAAAGTTATGCTCTAAAACCCATAAAAGTAAAAAAATGAAATGAGTCGATACTTTTTTCAATTGACTCTATTATTATTACTTTCAGTATATAAATTGATTTATTACCAACTTTTTGATATAATATGGTTGGTAATAAAAGTTGGTGATAAAATGCAAGTTAAAAAAATCTTAGATGAATTATTTCAGTTTTCAAATGAAAGAGAATGGTTCGAATATAAAGAAAATTGGTTTGAACCAGTGGCATTAGGTGAATACGTTTCAGCTATATCTAATGCTGCAGCATTAGTTGGAAAAGAATATGGTTATTTTGTTTGGGGAGTAAATGATAAAACTCATGAAATTGTAGGTACTAGTTTTAATCCATATCAAGATTACAAATGTGAGCCATATATTAACTTTTTAAATCGAAATCTAAATCCTCGAATTAATTTTGAATTTGCTGAGGAAATAATTGAAAAAAGCAGAGTAGTTGTTTTAAAAATAGAAGCAGCTAAGGATATTCCAACTTCTTTTTGTAAGGTAAGATATATTCGTATTGGATCTTCAAAAGACACAATGGAGAAAAATCCTAGAAAAGAAAAAGAACTATTTAAGATTCTTGAAAGCGGATATCCTACAATCACGAATACCGAATCAGAATATCAAAATTTATCATTTGAAAAGTTGTTTATGTATTATGGATCTAAAGGAATTGAATTAAAGAAAGAAACATTTAAGAAAAACCTTCAGCTGTTAACTAAAGACGGAAAGTATAATATTTTAGCTCAATTATTATCTGATGATTCACATTTGCCTTTACGTGTATCAATATTTGAAGGAGATACAAAAGGTTCAAATTTATATGCAATAAAGGAATTTGGATTTGATTGTTTGTTGTATTCACTGAAAAATTTACTTGATTATGGTGATGTCATTAATATTATTCAATCTGATGAAACGAATAGGAAAGAAGAAAGAAAAGAAACACAATTGTTTGATATTAAATCATATAATGAGGCTATTGTAAACGCTGTTTTACATAACAAATGGGTTTTAGGTATTGAGCCAATGATTACTGTATATTCAAATAGAATAGAAATCCTATCGAGAGGAACAATTGCTCCTGCACAAACTATGGAAGGTTTCTATCTTGGAGAATCCGTCCCCGTTAATGAAAAACTATCTGAAATATTTGCACAATTGAGAATAAGTGATAAATCAGGAAGAGGCGTACCAAAAATAATCGAAAATTACACTAAAGATGCATTTGAATTTAGAGAAAATTCAATTGTTGTAACAATACCTTTTTATTCTAATAGAAAAGTTGGTAACAAGATTGGTAATAAAGTTGGTAATAACTTAACACGAAAACATGGTCTAAATGATACTAGAAAAAAGATTATTTCAGAGATGAGGCATAATCCAAACATAACTAAGGCAGAATTAGTAATTTTGATAGGTGTTAGTAATACTGCTATAGATAATAATATAAAATATTTAAGAGAAAATGGCTATATAGAACGCATTGGTGAGAACAAAAATGGTTATTGGAAAGTATTAAAATAATCTGTACTTATAATTTGATTTATATTTATATTTATATTTGATTAATTTTTTGTATGGGTTTCAAATTTACCCGTTGAGACGGGATAATCGTCTAATTTGTTTGGTAAAAATGGCTCTATTATCTGATTTTTTTATACTAAGGAAAAAAACAAGAATAAAATTCAAAATTAGATTAGAAAAAAATGTGTTTACACACAAAAATTATTGATAGTTTTTATCGCTTATGATAAAATTAGATTAGAAAAAAATGTGTTTACACACAAAAAAGAGGGCGTAAGAATGATAGAGAGACCTAGATATATTGAAAAATTAGTATCATATAAAGATAACGGTAGAGTTAAGATTATAACAGGAATTAGAAGGTGTGGAAAGTCATATTTATTAAAAGAATTGTATGCAAGTTATTTACATTTAAACGGTATAGATGAAAAACATTTTATTTATATAGCATTAGATGATTTTGATAATTCACATTTATGGAATCCTGTTGAGCTTAATAAATATATACGTTCATTAATTGTAGACAATCAAATGTATTATA
The DNA here is from genome assembly GCA_045124155.1 of Anaeroplasma sp. GTDB lineage: Bacteria > Bacillota_I > Bacilli_A > Acholeplasmatales > Anaeroplasmataceae > Anaeroplasma. The sequence continues at coordinate 25,808 of JBGVLG010000192.1, read as the reverse complement.
TTGTTATTGATGAAATACAAAATGTGTTTGATATTAAAAATCCAATATTTACAAATGGTAAAATAGTGAAAGCAAAAAAAACTGATGAAGATAAACTTGGTTTTGTTCAAGTTGTATTAGGTTTAATGAAGATAGAAAATGTTGATTTGTATATTACTGGTAGTAATTCAAGATTTCTAAGTAAAGATATAGTTACGGATTTCAGAGATAGGGGAGATGAAATACATGTTTTACCTTTATCTTTTAGTGAGTTTGTAAGTGTATATGGTGATGATTATGAAAAGGCATATGAAGAATACTCTATGTATGGAGGTATGCCTAGAACATTACTATATTCTAAGCAAGAAGATAAAGAAAAATATATAAGTGATCTGTATTATTTAACATATACAAAAGATGTTTTAGAACATCATGATAAAAGTAAATTCGTTGAATTAGATAATTTAACTCTTGTTGTTGCAAGTAATATTGGAAGTTTAACCAATCCAAATACTATTTCTAATACATTTAAATCCGAAGAACATATAGATATAAGCACTCAAACAATATATTCTTATTTGGAAGAATTAGAAGACTCATATTTGATTAGTAAGGTTTCTCGTTATGATATTCGAGGAAGAAAACATATTGGAGCACTGTTTAAGTATTATTTTTCTGATATAGGTATAAGAAACTCAAGACTAAATTTTATGCATAATGATAAAGGACATATTATGGAAAATATAATTTACAATGAATTAAAATATCGTGGATATAATGTTGAAGTTGGAGTTGTTGAAGTTTATTCTAAAGATCAAAATAATAAAACTATTAGAGTAAATTATGAGACGGATTTTATAGCCAAAAAAGGAAGTAGATGCTACTATATTCAATCTGCTTATGATATTATAAACGAGGATAAATACATTCAAGAGACAAAATCTTTATCCTTGATAAATGATTCATTTAAAAAAATATTAGTTGTTAGACAAAGTGCTCCGATTACACATGATGAAAAAGGAATTACTACGATAGGAATTGTAGATTTCTTATTAAATGAAAATTCATTGGATTTATAAATAAAATAAGTTATTATAATGTAAACTCTTGTGAATCATCATAGGAGTTTTTCTATCGCTCACCCACAAGGTAATCCGTTGAATCGGTATCGACATTACCATTGTAAAAATATGTATTTTATATCTAAATAAAAAAATATTTTAATATTATATAATTAAAAGAAAAGTAAAAGAGTTTTAGTCCCCGAATGTCCACCATATTGAAACCATAGGTTTTATACAATGAAATTAAGGTATCAGGCCTTTTTGTACCAATTGAAGCTTAAGACTAGGTATATTTTTAGCTTTTCTAAGTTTAATAAAAGTGCAGAGTAGATACACAAGTGCATACTCCTTGCTTTGATTTTTGCTAGATTGTAATAATAAAGACAAGATTGTATTTAATTTTTTGTTGAATATAGGCTAAAATTTTGATAAAATTAATATGTTAGATTTACTACGTAAATTTAAAATCTCGTTAGGAGGGATAAATATGAGAAAAATGACATCAAGTGAAATTAGACAAATGTGGCTTGATTTTTTTAAATCGAAAGGACATAATGTAGAACCTTCTGCTTCATTAATACCTCTAAATGATCCTACATTATTATGGACAAATGCTGGTGTTACTCCATTAAAGAAGTATTTTGATGGAAGTGTAAGACCTGAAAATCCAAGAATTACAAATGCACAAAAATGTATAAGAACAAATGATATAGAAAATGTTGGTAAGACTGCAAGACATCATACATTTTTTGAAATGCTAGGTAACTTTTCTATTGGAGATTATTTTAAGGAAGAAGCTATTGGCTTTGCTGTAGAATTATTATTCAGCGATAAATGGTTTGGCTTTGATAAGAATAAGCTATATATTACATATTATTCAAATGATAAGACATGCCATGATTGTTGGGTAAAAAATGGAATTGCAGAAGATCATTTAATTCCTTTAGATGGAAATTTCTGGGAAATCGGTGAAGGACCTTGTGGACCTGATACAGAAATGTTTTATGATAGAGGAGAAAAATACGATTCTCGTGGACCAGAATTAATTCGTGATGATATTGAAAATGATAGATTCATTGAAATTTGGAATATTGTATTCTCTCAATTTAATTCAAAAGAAGGAGTTAAAAGAGAGGATTACAAAGAACTACCATCAAAGAATATTGATACAGGCTGTGGACTTGAAAGACTTTGTTGTGTAATGCAAGAGGTAGATACAAATTATGATACTGATTTATTTATGCCAATAATTAAAAAGACTGAAGAGATTAGTGGCATTAAATATGAAGGACAAATGGCATTTAAGGTTATTGCCGATCATGTACGTACTGTAACCTTCGCTGTAGCTGATGGTGCTACTTTATCTAATGAGGGTCGTGGCTATGTATTAAGAAGAGTATTAAGAAGAGCTTCTAAATATGCAAAGAAGCTTGGCATTAATAAGCCATTTATGTCAGAGCTTGTAGATGTAGTAATTAAAATTATGGATCCATTCTATCCATATTTACATGAAAAAAAGGATATTGTAAAAAAGATTATTTCTTCTGAGGAAGCTAAATTCTTAGAGACTTTAGCACAAGGAGAAAAAAGATTTGAGGCTATTTCAGCAAAGAGTAATGGTATTATTAGTGGTGAGGATGCCTTTATCTTATATGATACTTTTGGATTCCCAATTGAATTAACAGAAGAATATGCTTTAGAAAAAGACTTAAGTGTTGATATTGAGGGTTTCAAAAAATATTTATTAGAACAAAAGAATCGTGCTAGAAACGCTCGTAAGGATGAGAATTCTATGGGTGGACAAAATGAAGCATATTTAAGCTTTAAAGAAGAATCTAAATTCACAGGATATTTAGTTACAAATCAAAAATCAAGAGTAATTGCGGTATTTGGTGATTCAGTTGTATTAGATGAAACTCCATTTTATGCTACTCAGGGTGGTCAATTATGTGATAAAGGTAAGATTGATGATATTGAGGTAATTGAGGTTACTAAGATGCCTAATGGTCAAAATCTTCATTTATTAAAATATAATCCTTTTAAGGTTGGAGATATTGTATTTGCAGAGGTTAATAGAGAATACCGTGATTTAACTCGTAAAAACCACTCTAGTGCCCATTTACTTCAGGCTTCATTACAAAAGGTTTTAGGTAATCATGTTCATCAACAGGGTTCACTAGTTTGTAGTGAATATTGTAGATTTGATTTTAATAATTATCAAAATCTTACAGATGAAGAAATTATTAAGGTTGAAGATTTAGTTAATCAATATATAAATGAAGCTCATTTAGTTGATACTAAGGTTTTACCTATTGAAGAAGCTAAAAAGCTTGGTGCTATGGCATTATTTGGAGAAAAATATGGTGCTTATGTTAGAGTAGTTGATATGGGAATATCAAAGGAATTCTGTGCTGGTACTCATGTAGCTAATACAAAAGAAGTTAATGAATTTATGATTGTATCTGTTGAATCAATTGGTTCAGGTACTTTTAGAGCTTTAGCTGTAACAGGACCTAACGCAATGGAATTATATAAGAATAATCTATCAAATATTCAAAATACTTTAAATACTGTAGTTGAAAAAGCTAATAGTTTAATTAATAATGCTAAAAATGAAGGCGTTGATTTAGTATTTAATTATAATACTAGGGAATTAAATGAAAGAGGCTATCGTTATTTATTAGCATTAAGAAAAGAAATTCAATTAGCTCAAGAAGCATATAAGAATTTAGAAAAGGAATATAATGCAAAAAAGAGTCAATCTCTATTAAAATCATTAGATAAATATGATTCCTTAATTGAAAATAATAAGCTTATTACAACAATTGATGTTAAGGATACTAATTTATTAAAGGATATGGCATCAGCATTAAGAAATAATAAGAATCTAGATTATGTAGTACTTGCATCTGTTGAGGGTGCAAAGGTAACCTTTGTTGCATCAGCATCTAAAGCTTATGATGCGGTTAAGCTTGTTAAGGCTCTTACCTCAATCACAGGTGGAGGCGGAGGTGGAAAGCCTGATTTAGCTCAAGCTGGTGGAAGAGATTCATCTAAGGTTAATGAAGCTTTAAACTTTGTTAAGGAAAATATTAAATAATGAAATATATAGGACTAGATTTAGGAAGTAGAACTTTAGGTGTTTCTATAAGTGATGAGCTTGGCATGCTTGCAAGAGCTTATGATACCTTTAGATTTAATGATAATCAATATGATCTTGCAGTAAAATACACTATTGATATTTGTAATAAAGAAAAAGTAAGCACTGTAGTATTAGGATATCCTAAGCATATGAATGGTGATAATGGAATTCGTTGTCAAATATCAAATGATTTTAAAAAGAAAATAGAAGAATCCTCAAATATTAAGGTAATACTTGAGGATGAGAGATTAACAACTGTAATTGTTGATAGAGCAATGATTTCAGGAAATGTAAAGCGTAAAGATAGAAAAAATAAAAAGGATGAAATGGCTGCTGTAGTTATTTTACAAAACTACCTAGATAAAATTTCATTCTAAGAAGGAGAAAATATGGTAGATCGTACAATAACTTTATTTACAGAAGATGGTAAGGAATTAATTGCAGATATTTTATTCACTTATCATTCAGAAGAATTTGAACATGATTATGTAGTGTTCCAAATAAGAGAATCACAACAAGCCTCAGCAGCTATTTATGTTCCTAGTGAAAATGGTCAAGGCTCATTAGAGAAAATTGAATCTGAAGAGGAATGGCAATTATTAGAAGAATTATTAGCTGATTATTGTAATCAAGATAATGAGGGCTGTGGAGGTTCTTGTAGCGGTTCTTGTGGTTCATGTGGCTCTTCATGTGGTTCATGTGATTGCGGTGATGAAGCAAATGATGGAGAATAATAATTTAGAATTTTCGGATTTTGATTTAGAATTGAAAAAATATGCATTAGATAATCATGTTCCAATCATTATTGATGAAGGATTATCATTTTTAGAGCTATTAATTAGAATTAGTAGACCTAAAAAAATACTAGAAATTGGTACTGCGATTGCCTATTCTGCAATAAGAATGGCAAAAATATGTGGCAGTGAGGTTTACACAATTGAAAGAAATCCTATAATGTATGAAGAAGCTAAAAAAAATATTTCTAAGGCTTTTCTAGAAGATAAAATACATTTAATATTTCATGATGCCTTAGAGGCCTATGAATTAGTTAAGGATAATCAATTTGATTTAATATTTATTGATGCTGCAAAGGCTCAATATCAAAAATTTTTTGATATTTATACTCCATTATTATCAGCTAATGGCTTTGTAGTATGTGATAATATGGAATTTCATGGACTTGTAAATGATAAGGAAAATTATGAAAAACAATCAAGAGCAGTTCGTGGTATTATTAGGAAGCTTGCAGGATTCCATGATAATTTAATTAAAAATCCCAATTTTAATACAGTTGTGTATGATATTGGAGATGGAATGGCAGTATCTGTTCCTAAAAAATAATAAGGAGGCTATATAATGAGAATAAGTGGATTTATTCATATGATAGAATTAGATTCTAAAATAATTGGAATTGTAACCTATAAAAAAATTGAATTCTTTTATTTTCAAAATAGCCAAATGAATTTATTTAAAAGATATTTATATCAAGGAAATTGGATTGATTTAGAATATGATGAAGAAAAATTTGTTAAAAAAGGAAGATTTTTAGCCCATACAATATCATATATTTATACTCTAAAAGGATTAGGTAAGTTTTGTTCAATAACCTATTATGATAAAAAAAGCATTAATAATTCTTTACTAAGCTTCATTAATGGCCTTGGAAATGTTATGTTTTTAGATTTAGAAATGACAATGCCAAGCTATCAATTTAAGGGTAAAGGCTTTAAAACAGAGATTATTCAAGTTGGTTTTATTGTAATAGGTAGTAATAATGAGGAATTATGTAGATATTCTAATTATGTAATACCAAAAATAAAAATGAATTTTACTAAAAGAGTAGAAAACTTTTTAGGTATTACACAATCTGAATTTTATAGAAAGGCAATCCAATATAAAGCTTTTTATGAGGATTTTAAATCAGTTTTAGAGGATTATAATCCTGTAATAGTAGTATATGGTAAAAATGACATATTAGTTTTAAATGATTCATATATTATTAATGAGGTTCCCTCATTAAAGGATAAAACTAAATTTGTTAATTTATGTCAAATTATTAAAAGTCATTATGATTTAAGAAATGATCCTGGTTTATTTAAAATGTATAAGCTTTTCTATGATACAGATGATATTCAAATTCATGACGCATTTGTTGATTGTGAGGTAACAAGAAGAGTCTTTGATGCCTTTAGTGAGGATTTAATTTCTAATCAAAAGGGTGAATTAATACGAAAAGAATTGGAATCATAGATTCTGGTAAGGGTGGTTATTATTATTTGAAATATTTAAATAGTAATGACCATCTTTTTTTAATAATGGATAAAGGATATTTTCCATATGGAAAAAAAAGTAAAGAATTTTTATTAAAAAGAAGCTTATATTTATGTGATTATTTAATAAAAAAAGGAGTAGATGAAATAATTCTTGCTTGTAATACATTATCAATAGTAGCTTTACCATTTTTAAAGCTATTTTATAATAATATAAGAGGAGTATTTGAAGAACTAATTCCTTATATTAATAATAATAGTTTAATTATCTCATCTTTAACAACAAAAAATGCATTAAAAGAAATACTTCCTAATAAAATAATAAATGGTAATAAATTAATATATAAAATAGAAAATAATATCGATATTACAAATGATTTAAAAATATTAAATCAAATAGCTAAAAATTATTCTAATATAATATTTGCTTGTACACATTTCATTAATATTGATTATCCTTTTAATAAACCAATATATAAAAATATGAATAAACATAATGATTTATGAATATACTATAAAAGGTGAATGATATGAAAATTAAAACAGCAATATTATTTTATGTAATACTTTCAGCATTAGGCTTGTTATGTCATTTTGCATATGGATGGATTGGGGCAGATATTCTAAAGATATTCTTCCCAAGAAATGAAAGTATTTTCGAGCATTTAAAACTACTTGTTATACCAACTATAGTAATAATGATTATAGATTCAATAATGTATAGGGCAGAAGGCTTTCAGGGCTATGTCTTTGGTTTATTAGTAGCTATGGTATTTATGGTAGCAGCTCATTATACAGTAACAGGTATAGTAGGATATAGTATTATGGCAATAGATATCATTATATTCTTTGCTTCTACATTTATTATAATGTATTATAGATATAAAAAAATCACACTTGGTAATATGACTGCAAGTGTGATAATGCTTATCCTAATTTTAGCATTTGTTGAGTATTTTACATTCTATCCTATTGAGATTCCTTTCTTCTTAGCTCCTCAATTATAGAATTTAAATCATTCTCATCAAATAAATATTTTTTATTGCAGAAATTACAAGTGATTTCTGCTTTTTTATCTTCATTAGCTATTGTTAATAATTCATCAATTCCTAAAGTTTTTAAGCCTTTTCTAAATCTATCAAAGCTACAATTACATTCATATTTCAATTCCTTTGTTTCAAGCAATTGATAATCTCCTTCTGTAATTTCATTAATTATATCTTCTGCTTTATAGCCTAAAGAAATCATTTCATTAATTGATTTCATATTACTAAGCTTATTTTCAAGCTTTTCTATATATTCTTCCTTACATCCTGGCATAACCTGAATTAAAAATCCACCAGCTGATTTAATCTTTGAATCATCATTCAAGGTGACTCCTAAACCAACTGCAGAAGGGATTTGTTCTGATTTAGCAAAATAATAACTGAAATCCTCAGCAATTTCACCTGATACAATTTCAGAAGTAGAAGAGAAGGGATATCTCATATGTAAATCCTTAATTACTTCAATATATCCATTACCTACGCCATCTTTAACATTAATTCTTCCATCATTATATTGTAATAGAACCCCTGGATTTTCTACATAGCCTCTAACCTTACCATCAGTAGCTTCAACTACAATTTTACCTAAAGGACCATCACCATTAATTTTAATATTTAAAAAATCATTATTTTTATAGGTTGCAGACATAATAGCTCCCATAGTTAAGACTCTTCCTAAGGCAACAGCGCTTGTTGGCCATAGGTTAAATATCTCTTGGGCATGAGAAACTAATTCAGTAGTAATAGCTGCATAGATTCTTACTGTTTGATTCATACAGTATGCTTTTTGTAAATAATTATCCATTTTTAATCACCTAAATGATTTTATCATAACTTAAATTTATAGTAAAGAACAATTAATATTAATTAAACTATTGAAAATGTAAATGTAGATTATCTATTATAAAAAAAATATTATGTAATAACTAAAACTTTTTTAGACTTAAATATTATAAATAGATGTTTATAAATATAAATATTAAAACCTAAACAATTTAATGAGAATTTAGATGAAGCATTGATATTATTCTTTCTCGTGATAGAAAAATAGCTCTAATCTCTATGTAAGCTAAACTTCTTTAGTATGTACTATAAAAGAAACTAAATATCTATGTGCTTTTATCGATAGAAATATTTCCTTAAATATCTATGTTTAGATAGTAAAGGGAAAAACATCTAATATGAATAATATTAATATAATTTTATTAATAATAGATTTTTTGTTATATAAAGTTGATTTTTGTAAAATTAATATTAATAAAAAACTCAAATAATGAAATTTTATTAAATTGAAAACGTTTTAATTGTCGAAACATATTGATTATTTTAGTAATATGATTATAATAAAAATATCTATTCTGGGCTGGTTCCTTAATAGATATTTTTTTTTATTTTATCCTTTTAGTTTTATTAAAAAAATTATATAATATATGATAGTAGCTAGGAGGAAGAATATGTCTTTTAATTTTTATGGATTAATGATTGTTTTATTATCATTATTCCCTTATTTAATAGAAAAAATATTTATTTACAATAAGCCTACTACTCATTTACAAATTAGAAATATAAATATTATTTCATTATCAGGATTAATATTTTTTAGTATATTTTCTATAGGAAATTATGGATATCATAGGATAAATGATACATTATATTTATTAAGCTTAATATTTTTAATTATTAGTTTATTTATTTATTATATAAATTTTATAATGATGTTTATTAAAAGAAAGAAATATATTAGTTTATTACTAAGAATTAATAATAAATTGTTTAGAGGTTTAGTATATTTAATACCTGCTATTTTTATGTTAAATATTTTTGTAATATTATTTTCAATAACCTATATTTTAGGACAATTGTATCTAGAGGTGAAATAATGGATGAATTAAAAATGAAACAAGATTTCTTTGTTCAAACAAATTGTGTGGGCTATAAAGAATACTTAAGACCTTCTGGAATAATGGATTTATTACAGGATATTGCTGGATTACATGCAACAAAATTAAATATAGGATATCATGATTTATTAAATAAAAACTTAATATGGGTAGTTTTATATACTAGAGTTGATGTTGTTGGAAAATTACCTAAATATAGTGATATAGTTAGTGTAGAAACTTGGCCTAAAAAGCCTTTACCTTTAGAACATGAAAGAGAATATAGAATGCTTGATAGTAATGGTAATACTATATTAACTGCATTATCTAAATGGGTAATACTTGATAGTAATACTCATAGATTAAGAAAAGCCTGTGAAGTATCAATTGAAGGAAATTTTTATACTAATACTATTTATAATGAAAAGCTTCCTAGAAGATTAAATAATAGTAGAGATTTATATGAAAAGGAAATAGATTATAAGGTTAGGTTGAGTGATTTAGATCATAATGGTCATATGAATAATGCTAGATATTTTGATATGATATATGAATTAAATACAATTAACGACAAAAAAATTAAAACAATTGAGATATCCTTTGTAAGTGAGGCTCATTATAATGATATAATAAATATTGGTTATTATCATATAGATAATTCTCATAATTTTATAGGATATGTAAATAATGAAATTTGTTTTGAAGCAAGATTTATTTTGGAGGAGTAATATGGAAGAATTTTTAAATTTTATTAAAGAAAGCCCAACAGCATTTCATGCGGCAAGAAATATCAAGAATGTATTAATTAATAATGGATATATTGAATTAAATGAATCTAATAAATGGGAATTATTACCTAATGGTAAATATTTTATTAAAAGAAATTCTTCATCAATATTAGCATTTTGTTTACCTAATGAAATAACTAATATTAGCTATAATATTACTGCAGCTCATTTAGATTCTCCAACCTTTAAGCTAAAGCCTAATTTTAAAATAGATGGCAAATACATAAAGCTTAATACTGAGGTTTATGGTGGACCTATTTATAATACCTGGATGGATAGACCTCTAAATATTGCAGGAAGATTAATTGTTAAGGATGAAAAAGGATTTCATGAAGAAATTGTATCATTTGATGATGCAGTATGTATGATTCCTAATTGTTCAATTCATTATTATCATGAATTAAATAAAGGGGTAGCATTAAATCCTCAGGTAGATTTATTACCATTATTAACAACTGATAAGGATTATGATTTATTAGAAGCATTAGCTAAAAAATATAATATAAATAAAGAAGATATTATATCTCATGATTTATATTTATCATTATTAGATAGAGGAATGCTTGTTGGAGCTAAAAAAGAATTTATAATGGCTCCTCAAATTGATAATTTAGAATGCTCTTATGCATTACTTGAATCTTTATTAAATTCAAATCCTAAAAATAATTCTATTAATGTAATGGTATTATTTGATAATGAAGAAATTGGCTCTCGTACTAGACAAGGAGCAGGCTCTATGCTACTTCATGATACTTTAGAAAGAATATCATTATCTTTAGGCTTTAGCTATTTAGAACATAAATCATTCTTAGCATCTTCATTTATTATTTCAGCAGATAATGCACAAGGCTATCATCCTAATTATCCTCAAAAATATGATCCTACAAATGCTTCATATATGAATGAAGGAATAGTAATTAAAAATGCAGCAAGAGGCTCATATACTACAGATGGATTATCACTTGCATATTTTGAAGAAATATGTAAAAGAAGTAATTCTAAATATCAAAAAAATACAAATAGAAGTGATGTTTTAGGTGGGTCTACTTTAGGAGCGATATCACTTATGAATGTATCTATTCCATCAGTTGATATTGGACTTCCTCAAATTGCGATGCATTCTGCCTATGAAACTGCAGGAAGATATGATTTAGAGGATTTAATTAAGGCTATTACATTATTTTATCAAACTCATTTAGATATTGAGTATGATTCTAAATTTAATTTTTAAGGAGAAAAATATGGCATATATTGATAAGAAAATAGCTATGCAATATTTAGCAAATAGTGAAAAAATATTTGATAAGCTAAAGACTAATTTCTTAAGTACTTATAAAAATTTTAAACCTCAAATGGAATCATATATCAAAAATAATGATTTTGATTCCATTCATAATCTTATTCATCAAATAAAAGGAATATCATTAAATATAGGTTCAGAGGTATTATATGATGATTCTATTAAAATTCTTGATGAAATAAGAAAAAAAGGAGAAGTAGCTCCTTTTTTACTAGAATGTTATATTGAAACATTTGAAATGTGTTATTTAGAATTATCTAAATTATAATTTTTGAAATACAAGAAGGATTCTTTCATCATCATCTTCTAAATCATCATTAAAATCACCAGATATTTTAATAAGCTTAAGCTTTTTATGTGAAATATCTCTAATATCATAATAATATTCATAATAATTTTCTTTGAAGCAATCATCAAGCTCACTAATATTTATTGTATGCTTAAGTGAGGTTTTGGTTGCTTTTATTGTTATCCAATCAATTTTAAAGGTTTCATAATCCTCATGAATTTCATTATTACTATATTCTCTCATCATTTCTTTAGAAAAGATATCACATATAAAATATCCTCCATCCTTTAAATGAGCCACTACACAATCAAGCATTTTATTAATATCATTTTTAGTTTTTAAAAAATTTATAGAATCAAAAAAGCAAGTAATCATATCATATTTTTTATTCATTCTAAAGTTAGTCATATCACTAACATGAAAATCAATATCAAAACGATTAATTTTTTTCTTTTCATTAGCTATTTCTATAATTTCCTCACTTAAATCTAAGCCTTCACATTTATATCCATTCATATATAAAATTGAAAGAAATGTACCACTACCACAAGCTAAATCTAAAATGCTATCTCCCTTTTTTAAATATGGCTCTACAAATTCAAACCATAAATAATAATTTAAACTTGAAGTGACTTCATCATAAAAATATGCAAATCTTTTATAAGAATTTTTCATTTTTTCACCTTCAATTTTTCAATAATATTAATGTCTGGATCAATATAAATTGTATGTTGATGAGTATATGTTACAAAACAATTTCTTTTTCCAGGTATTTTTTTTATATATTTTACTCTTGTATAATCTACAGCTACACTACTAGATTCCTTATAGGTAGAGTAATATGCTGCTAAAATAGCTGATGTTCTAATCTCTTCTTCAGATAATTCCCCACAATTATGCAAAACAACATGACTACCTTCTGCACCCTTAATATGAAACCACATTTCATTAGGTAATGCTAGCTTATGAGTTAAATATTCATTTTGTAAGTTATTTTTACCAACAGTAATTAAAGTATTATTATCTAAAATATATGTTAATAGTTTAGGCTTTTGTTTTTTCTTTGGTTTAGAATCACTATGCTTAAATAAATATTTATTATTTATTAGTTCATCTTGAATCTCTAATGCTTCATTAATACTACAATCAGAAATTTGATATTTTAATAATTTAAAATAATTAATTTCTGATTGAGCTATTTCCTTTTGTTCTTCAATATATTTTAAAGATGTTTTCATCTTTTGATATTTTTTAAAATATTTATTAGAATTTTCTAGTACGGTATATTTAGGATCAAGATTTATTCTAATTTCTTTATCAATATAATAATTATAAATATCTACATAATTACATTTTTCTTTTAAACTAGGATAAGATAATAATAATTCACCTTTAATTCTATATTCTTCATTATCTAATGCTTCTATCTTTTCTTTTTCAAGCTTACTAAGCTTAGCTTCATATTTTTTTATTTGTTTATTAATAAAATTAGATAAATCATTAGTTTTTAATTTTATTTTAGCCTTTAAATCCTCTTCATAATAGAAGTAGTCTAATAATGAAGATAAATTATTAAATTCCTTTATAATTTCTTCATTTAAAGGATTATAATAATAATCTAATTTCCCTTTTTTATTTTTAAATATAACAGGTTTTAATTCAATATTTATATAATTATATAAATTTTCATCAACATAATCATTAATAAAGGAATTTTCTATAACATGCATAGATAATCCTAAATAACAATTTAAATAATCCTTTGGAGTATTTAATCCTTTTTCTAAGCTAATCCTTTTAAAATCCTCTAATTTTAAATCAATAGGATTAATTTTATTATTATTATCAGGATATTGATATATAGCATTAGGAAGAATAGTTCTATTATATTCACCTACACCATCATGCTTTAGTGAATCAATAATAGTATAATATTCATCTGTTAAAATTAAATTAGAATATCTTCCCATAATTTCACAAATAAGTTTTTTGTTACATAAATCATCTAATTCATTATGTCCAATCAAATCAAAAACTACAATTCTATCATTTCCATATTGTTTAATTTCGTTAATAAAATATCCTTCAATATGTTTTCTTAAAAATAATGTAAAGCTTTTTGGAGTTAATACACTATCATACATTTTATTAGTGATATGAATTCTTGAATATTCACTAGAAAATGATAACATTAAGTTATAATTTTCTCTATTTACTCTAATAGTGAAAATAAAATCTGTGTTTCCTGATTCATTTATTTTAGAAATTCTACCTGTTTTAAGAAAATTGATTTCTTTAATAATTCTATTTAATATTAATCCATCAAAGCTCATATTATCACCAAAAGAAGTATAGCATTTATTTTTAAAAAAATAAAGAAAATATATTAAAAATAAAAGATACATTTTTAACATTTTATGGTAAAATTAATCTAAAGGTGATTTTATGGGTTTATTTAGTAAAAAAACTATAAAAGATGAAATGAAAAAATATTTTAATGAACAAAATATTTCTTATGAAGGAGAAAATCCTTATACATTTCAATTAAATTTAAATAATTATTCTTTATTTCCTTATATTACTCTTAAGGATAATAATTTTTCATTTATGATAAACATTAGAAGAGTTGATAATATTAATTTACAAGTATTAAATAATATGAATAATTTTAATTTAAAGTCTAAATATTTAACTTGTAAAATTAATAATGATAATGTAATTGTCTTAGAATATAATTCTTTAGTGAATATTGATAATGTTAAAATAATAATTGAGAATATTATTGAAAGCGTATTTAATTTAAATGATTTAATCGATTTATTATAAAAACTTGAATTTTTTCATAAAATAATGTATATATATTGGTATATGTTTTAAAGAGGTATTTTTTGTATGAAGCTAAATGATCGTGGTTTATTAGTCGTAATATCAGGTCCATCTGGAGTAGGTAAAGGTACAGTACGTAAGGCATTATTCAACATGCCAAATCATAATCTGGTATATAGTGTATCAATGACAACACGTAAAATTCGTCCAGGTGAGGTAGATGGTAGGGATTATTACTTTGTATCAAAGGAAGAATTCGAAAATAGAATTAAAGAAGGTAAATTCTTAGAATATGCTGAATTTGTAGGAAATTATTATGGTACTCCTTTAGATAAGGTTAATGAAAATCTTGATCGTGGTAATGAGGTTGTATTAGAAATTGAAGTTGAGGGTGCTCAGCAGGTAAAAAAGAAAATGCCTAATTGTGTTAGTATCTTCTTAGTACCTCCTGGAAAGCAAGCCTTATATGATAGATTAAGACATAGAGGTACTGAATCAGAAGAAATAATTGAACAAAGAGTTCAAAAAGCTAATCGTGAATTTAAAAAGGCGAAATATTATGATTATATAGTAGTTAATGATGAGGTTAATAATGCAGCAGATAGAATAATGGCAATTATTCGTGCAGAGCATGCAAAAACTGAACGTTCTATCCATAAATATATGGAATTAATTGGTGAAGACGAAGAATAATTATAGATTATTTTTATTAAATATGCTATAATAGTTAAGAAAATGGAGGATTTAAGATGAGTAATAAAAATGAATATGATGGAATGCGTTATCCTTCAGTAGACGCATTATTAGAGAAAATTGATTCTAAATATAAATTAGCTTATGCAGCTGCAAAGCGTGCAAAGATTATTGATGAAGAGGGTTGGACTTCAGCAGAGGATGGAGTATGTGTTAAGCCTGTAGGTCAAGCTTTAGAAGAAATTTTAATGGGTAAATGCACTATGACATTTAAAAAGAGTAATCCCGAGGATAACGCAACAGAATAATAAATAATTTGGTTAATGATATCATTAGCCTTTTTATTTTTTAATATTTTTGTTATAATTTTATTGGTGTTAATATGGGATTAATTGATGAAAAGTTAAAGCTGCTTCCAGATTTACCTGGAAGCTATCAGATGCTTGATAAAGAAGGAAATATTATATATGTAGGAAAAGCTAAAAATTTAAAAAATAGAGTTAGAAGCTATTTTCATGGAGCTCATAATGCTAAAACTACAAAGCTAGTTAGTGAGATTTGTGATTTTAATTATGTAATTACTGCATCAGAGCTTGAAGCTTATGTTCTTGAAATTAATTTAATTAAAGAATATAATCCTAAATATAATATTATGCTTACAGATGATAAAACTTATCCTTATGTTGCCCTAACTAATGAATTACACCCTAGACTAATAGTTACTAGAAATAAAAGAAAAAAAGGTTATGCAAGATATTTTGGACCTTATCCTAATGTTAAGGCTGCAAGAAATACAGTAGATTTATTAAATAGAATTTATCCTTTAAGAAAATGCTATAATATTCCTAATAAAGAATGTTTATATTATCATATGAAGCAATGCTTAGCTCCATGTATTAATAAGAATGATATTGATTATTCTCTATATAAAAATAAGATAGCATCATTTTTAAATGGTAATTGTGATGATGTTATTAAAGAATTATCTATTGAAATGGAAAAAGCTTCATTGAATATGGAATTTGAAAAGGCTATTGAGTATAGAGATTTAATTAATTCTATAAAAGAAACTATTGCAAAACAAAAGATCTCTATTAATGATTTAACTAGTAGAGATTATATTGGAGTATATTTAGATAATGATGATATTTCAATAAATATTATTATTACTAGATTAGGTAATATTGTTCAAAATCATCAAACAATTATTAATCTATATGATAATGCAGTAGATGAGGTTTATAATTATTTAATTCAATTTTATGATTTAAATGTTAAGCCTAAGGAATTATGTATTAAGGGAATTGATTTACCGAATGTAGAAGAAATTTTAGGTATTAGCTATCAAGAGGTTAAGCTTGGAAAGAAAAATGAGCTTTTAGATATGGCATTATATAATGCTAAATTTAATTTAGAAAATAAAAGAAATATCTATAAGAATCAAGTCCTAAAAAAGGTTGAAACAATTGAGGAATTAGGTAAGCTATTAGGAATTAATGCACCATTACGAATAGAAGCATTTGATAATTCTAATTTATTTGGAGAATATCCTGTTTCTGGTATGGTTACATATATCAATGGAAAACCTTCACCTAAGGAATTCCGTAAATATCATGTAAAAACTATTGAAGGCGCAAATGATTATGAAACAATGAAGGAAGTTATCTATAGAAGATATTTAAGATTAGCTATGGAAAATTCAAAATTTCCTGATTTAATAATCATGGATGGTGGAGCTATACAGGTTCATGCTGCAATAGAAGTATTAAATAGCTTAAATATAGATATTCCTGTATTAGGTGTTCAAAAAGATGATCATCATAAGGCAACTATATTATTTTATAATGATGAATTAATCGAAATTGATAAAAATGGTCCTATTTATTTATTGATTGCAGATATTTCACAAAGAGTTCATGATTATGCAATAAGCTTTTTTAGATCTACTAAGGCTAAAGGTTTCTTTTCATCAATATTAGATAATATTGAGGGCTTAGGAAATAAAAGGAAGGAAGCATTATTAAAATATTTTGTTACTATAGACAAAATAAAAGAAGCAAGCATTGAAGAATTAATTACTTCTGGTATGCCCAAAAATATAGCTGAAAATATATATAATTATTTTAGGAGAGAAGAATGAGAAAATATTTAATGTTTTTATTGATTGGAGTTGGATTATTATTAATTTCTTGTAATAATCCAGATAGCACTACTAAAGATACTACATCAAGTATTGGAGATCAAACTAGTACTTCATCTGTTAGTATAGATAAAACTAGTACTACTAGAATACCATCTAGTAATGGTACTAATAATAGCTTTGGTACTAATATTCCTGGTGATGTTATAACAGATTTCCCATGGGAGGAATAGTATGAACGATAAGGAATTAAAGAAACTTGAAAAGAAAAATCAAAAGTTGAATAAAAAGAACATAAAAATTGAAGAAAAAAGAATCTCAGAAATAGAAGATGATATTAAGCGTGAGGAAGATGAAATTAGAAAAGCTCCAATAAGAGAAAAAAATAGAATTTTAAATGAGCCACCAAAAAGAAGTGTTCTTGAAGAGGTTGGTAATTCTATTACTCATGGAGTTGGTGCTTTATTTGCGATTGCTGCATTAATATTATTAATAATAAAATCAGATACTCCATTTGAATTAGCATCAGGTATTATTTATGGTATATGTATGTTATTTACTATGTCAATGAGCTCTTTATATCATGCTTTTCCCTATGGATCTAGGGTTAAAAGATTATGGAGAAGATTTGATTACACCTCTATTTATTTATTAATAGGTGGTACTTTTGCACCATTATTATTAGTAGAATGGAATCGAATTTATGCTTATGATAATTTCTTTTCTAACTATATGGGAATAATAATATTTATTATTCAATGGGTAGCAATTATTACTGGTATTACTTTAGTTTCAGTATTTGGTCCTGGAAGAATAAAATGGTTAAATTTCCCATTATATTTTTCAATAGGCTGGAGTGGAGTTTTATTTATTCCGGGCTGGCTATGGCTAGAGAATTCTAATCTCCCATTGTTTTTTATGATATTAGGAGGAGGATTAGTTTATACTTTAGGAATGATTCCTTTTGCGATGAAGAGTAAAGCTTCACATTTTATCTGGCATTTCTTTGTGCTTATTGGCGCGATAGTTCAATTTCTTGGAATTTATTTATTTGTGTATTAAAAGAACCTAGAAATAGGTTTTTTTTATAGTTTAATTTTATATAAAAGTTAATTTATTGTAATATTTTATATAGGTTTTGCATATATTTATTATTGGTAATAATATTTTTAAAAAATTAATAATTTTATATTGACTTTATAATAATTATAAATATAATTAACTTAAAAATGAATAGTCCTTAAAGGGGAGTAGCTTCTAAGAAATTAGTTTCTATAGTCGTCAGCTCGAAAAATATTTTCCGGCTATAGTTGTCATATATTGACTTGCAAGACCTTAATTATATTTTTAATAAATATAAATAGGGTCTTTTTATTTTTTATAAAATAATAATAATATATGGAGGAATTATGAAAGAAAATAATAAGGAATATAGCTTAAGTGAGCTTGAAAGGATGTTTGATTCAGATTTATCTAAGGGATTAGATGATTCTACTATTCTTAAGAATAGAACTAATTATGGAAAAAATGTTTTAGAAGAGAAGAAGAAAAAGCCTTTATGGCTTAAATTCATTCTTGAATTTAAGGATCCCTTGATAATTATTTTAATAATTGCGGCGATAGTATCAATTATAATAGATCTGAATGAATGGATAGAATCTTTAATTATCATGATTGTAGTATTATTAAATGCAATATTAGGCTTATATCAGGAAAATAAGGCTGAAAAAAGTCTTGATGCATTAAAAAAGTTGTCTGTAGCGAGCTCAAAGGTTGTAAGAAATAATAGTATAGCTACTATTGATGCGAAGGAACTTGTAGCAGGAGATATTATTATAGTTGAGGCAGGAGATAGTATACCTGCAGATGCAAGAATTATTGAATGTAGTAATTTAAAGGTTGATGAGGCAGCTTTAACTGGAGAATCAGTTTCAGTAGACAAAACAAGCGATTATATTGAAGAAAGTAATATCTCGCTTGGGGATAAGAAAAATTGTCTATTCTCATCAACAAATGTTACAAATGGTAAGGCTAGGGCAATTGTTACTAGTGTTGGAATGAATACTGAAATTGGTAAAATCGGTAAAATGTTAAATGAAGATAAAGAAGAATTAACTCCACTTCAGCATAAATTAAATTCAGTAGGTAGTTTAATAGGTGTTATGGCACTTATAATTTGTGTTATAGTCTTTATTTTAGAAATGATTTCTTATAATTGGAATTGGGAATATTTTAGTGAGGCTTTTATTACTTCAGTTGCCTTAGCTGTTGCAGCAATACCTGAAGGACTTGCTACTGTTGTTACAATTGTTTTATCAATTGGTGTTGCTAAAATGAGCAAGAAAAATGCAATTGTTAAAAAGCTTCCTGCTGTTGAAACTCTAGGTTCTTGTAATGTTATTTGTTCTGATAAAACTGGTACACTTACTCAAAATAAAATGACTGTAACTAGTTTATATTTAAATGAAATTAAAGAAATTAAAGATTTATCAAATGAAGAAAAGAAAATGTTAAGCTATTTTGCAATTTGTTGTGATGCATCAATTGAAAATAATGATGGTAAAATTATTAGAGTAGGTGATCCAACTGAATTAGCATTATTAGATATTAATAATTTATATGGAAATGATATTAAAATATATAAGAGATTATTAGATATACCATTTGATAGCGATAGAAAATTAATGACTACAGTTATAAAGGATAATAATAGATATATAGCTATTACTAAAGGTGCATTAGATAGAGTATTAAATTTATCTATTGATAATGATTCTATTAAAAATAAAGCTTTAGAGGCAAATAATTATATGGCATCTAATGCTTTACGTGTTTTGGCACTTGGAATTAAAGAATTTGATGAAATGCCACTAGAAAAAGAATTAGAATATAATATGAAATTTATGGGACTTGTAGGAATGATTGATCCTGCAAGAAAAGAAGTTAAAGAATCTATTAGAATTGCTAAAAATGCAGGAATTAAAACAGTTATGATTACAGGAGATCATATTATTACTGCCAAAGCAATAGCTAAAGAGCTTGGAATTTTAAATGAAAATGATAAAGCATTAACCTCAAATGAACTTGATAATTTGACTGATGAATATTTATATGAGCATATCAATGAATATAGTGTCTATGCAAGAGTTGCCCCAAAGGATAAGGTTAGAATAGTAAAGGCTTGGCAAAAAAATAATGCTATTGTTGCGATGACAGGAGATGGAGTTAATGATGCTCCAGCATTAAAAAAAGCAGATATTGGTTGTGCAATGGGAATTACTGGTACTGATGTTTCAAAAGAAGCAGCTGATATGATATTGACTGATGATAATTTTTCTACTATTGTTTCTGCAGTAAAAGAAGGCAGAGGTATTTACGATAATATTCGTAAATGTGTTAAATATTTATTATCTTCTAATATTGGAGAGGTATTAACAATATTTATTGCATCCTTACTAACTGCTTTTGGTTTTCTTAATTTAGGTACTCCTTTATCTGCAATGCATTTATTATGGATTAATCTTATTACAGATTCTCTTCCTGCTTTTGGTATTGGTATGGAAGATGTAGATAGTAAAGTAATGTATGAAAAGCCAAGAAGTAAGAATGAAGGATTTTTCCATAATGGATATATTTTAAAAATTATTTTTGAAGGAATTATTATAGGATTAGTTACTTTAATTGCTTATATAATTGGAAATAATATTAATCATTTATTAGGTTCTACTATGGCATTTTTGACATTGTCTACTACACAATTATTTCATGCATATAATGTTAAGAGTAATCATTCAATATTTAGTATAAAAAGCTATAAAAATAAATTTATGAATTTTGCATTTATCATTGGATTTACTTTACAAATAATAGTAATATATACTCCTGGATTAAGAGATTTATTTGAATTTGTACCTATGGAATTTAAATATTTTGCAATTAGTATAGGATTATCATTTGTAATAGTAATTATTATGGAATTATATAAGCTTATATTAAGAATTAAAGCTAAAAAGAATTAATACTTTATTAATAGCATATTATTTATAGGTGATTTATTTGAAAAAATATCAGCTATATACTTTAGTATTTTATTCATTAATCATTATTGGATTAGTTATGATATATTCAGCATCAATGATTTGGGCTCAATATAAAACAGGAAATGAATATTATTATTTATTAAGACAATTAATATTTGTTGTTATTGGTACAATAGTATTTATTATTTCATTAAATATACCTATTAATAAATTAAAAAAATACGCTAATCATATATTTATTTCATCAATAATCTTACTTATTTTAGTTTTAATTCCTTTTATTGGTATTGTTAGAGGTGGCGCAAGAAGCTGGATTGGTTTTGGAGATTTTTCAGTACAACCAGCAGAGCTTGTTAAAATAACTATTATTATTTTCACCGCAAAGGTATTAGCTAATAATCCTCAAATGATGAGAAATAATAAAGATTTCTATTTATATTTATTGATAATAGTTTTTGTTTTTGGATTGATTCTTTTACAACCTGATTTTGGTACAGGGGCTGTATTAGTATTATCAGTATTGTTTATGTTATTTATAGGTGGCGTCCAATACAAAAATATCATTATTGGAGGTATTCTTGCAGCTATTGGAGTTGTATTAATGATTATTACTGCACCATATAGATTAGAAAGAATTTTATCTTATTTAGATCCTTGGAGTGATCCTTTAGGAAGCGGATTTCAAATCATTCAATCACTATATGCTATATCTCCATCTGGTTTATTTGGTTATGGATTATTTAGTAGTAAGCAAAAATATTATTATTTGCCAGAACCTCAAAATGATTTTATCTTTGCCATCATTTGTGAAGAATTAGGAATTATAGGAGGAGTAATAGTAATTTTATTATTCGCAACATTAATCTATATAGGATATAAATTATCAAAATCTTGTAAGGACCTTTTTTCAAGCTATTTATCATTTGGATTTACTTCACTTTTATTAATTCAGGTATTTATTAATGTTGCAGTAGTAATAGGATTAATACCAGTTACAGGTGTAACCTTACCTTTTATTTCATATGGTGGTTCATCACTCGTAATATCGATGTTTATGATGGGTATTATTGTCAATATAATGAAAAATGGTGAAAAAGATTTGGATTTTGAATATAAAAATGAAAAAAAGTTAAAAAAGATTAAATTACCTTTTTTAACTAAATTTTATAAAAAAGATACTAATAAATAACACTTATTAAAAATAATAAATGATAATTTTAAGAATTTGAGAAAAATGAGGTTCTTAAGTATTTTTGGTGATTTGACAAGCAAAAATTAATCATTATAATACCAATTGGTACTATAAGTACTGTAGGAGGAAATGATGAACAAACAGCACGTTGGTGAAACGATGGACGTGTAAATTAAGGAGGACAAGATGGAATATCTTGTCGTGATGATAATAGTACTTGTGCTTATCATCATGCTTGATGGTCGCCGTAAAAAGTAACCATTAGGTGAGCAATATACGTTCATTGTTTCCAAATGCGAAAAGGGAAGGTTGGCGCCTTCCCTTTTCATTTCTTGCAATATACGTCCATTGACACTATTATTATATGCGAGAATTCAAGATTAATCAATAGAAAAATTGAAGTTATATAAAAATTTAACGTTATAACATAAAGTTTATTTTTTAGGTGTAATTTTAAAAAATCACTTTACTAAAGTCTATTTTCTACCTACAGTGTTTCTCAGATAGATTTTATTTTCGCAATAATTTGTGAAGAATTAGGAATTATAGGAGGAGTAATAGTAATTTTATTATTCGCAACATTAATCTATATAGGATATAAATTATCTAAATCTTGTAAAGATCTATTTTGCAAGCTATCTATCCTTTGGAATTACATCACTTTTATTAATTCAGGTATTTATTAATATTGCAGTAGCAAGTGATTAATAATAGTTACTGTCTCACCTTACCTTTTATTTCATATGGTGTTCTCACTTGTAGTAAGCATGTTTATGATGTTGATTATAGTAAATATAATAAAAAATGGTCAAAAGGATTTATATATATAACCCAAAAAAAATTAAAAAAGATTAAATTACCTTTTTTAACTAAATTTTATAAAAAATAAGAAATATACTTTTTATATTTTTAAAATAGTGATATAATAATGTTGAATAATAAATAAAAATTAAACAAAATTATAACAAGAAAGAGGTGAGTGTATGAATTATATGAATCATATAGAGGAGTATGTTAAGAATATTGATTTTCAAACTCCAATTTTTACTAAAAATATTTATGAATATGTTAAAAAGTATAGTGATAATGTTAACCAATTATTATTAAATACATATATAAAAAGATATATGGAAAAGAATGATTTTTTTGTTCGTTATGCCAAAGGAATATATTATAAAACAATTCGTACACCTTTTGGTGCTGCACCAATTGACCTTAAACAATTATATAAAATGTTGTTTATATATGATGGTGATAATGTTATTGGTTATGAAACAGGACCATCATTTATGACTAAACTAGGCTTAACAACTCAACTATCTAAAAAAATATACTTTGCTACTGAAAATTATAGGAATACTATTATAAAAGATTATGTAGATTTAATTAAACCTGTAATTGAAGTAACAAAATCTAACTATAAGTATCTTCAAATTCTTGATGTAATTAATAATAAATTTAATGTATATTATGAAGTAGAAAATCCAAACGATATTATATACAAATACATTAAGGATAATGATTTATCTTTTGAAAAACTATTATTTTACTCAAGGTATTATAACAACAATAATTTAGTTTTAAAAATTGCTAAAATTGCTAGATTAGGAGAGTAATCGAATATGAAATTACATTTAGATAAATTTGCTTTTTCAACTATAATTGATAATGTTTCAAAAAGATGTCAAATAAGACCGGATATATTAGAAAAAGATTATTATGTAACACTATTGTTAAAAGAATTATCTGAATCTAAAGTTCATAATTACTGTTATTTTAAAGGTGGAACTGCGTTATATAAAGCTCTAAAATCTATTAGACGATTTAGTGAAGATATTGATTTAACTATTAACGTTAGTGATTGTGAGACAAATTCTTCAAAACAAAAAAGATTAAAAGATTCTGTTTTAAATTTTACTAGTTTAGAATTTGATAAGAAATTATCAGATACTAAAGGTAGCATTCAAGTTCAATATAAATATGATTCATTATATGAAGTCGATGAATTAGATTCTTTACAAAGATTTGGTAATGTTAGAGTTGAAGGAACAAATTTTGGTATATCAGAACCAGTTGAAGCTATGGAAATTTCTGCTTATTTATATGAATTAGCTGATGAACAAGAGAAATTAATTTTGGCAAAAACATACGAAGTTATCCCTTTTAATATCAACACAATAACATTTGAAAGAATATTTATTGATAAGCTATTTGCTGCTGAGCATTATATTAGAGAGAAAAAATATTTAGATTTAGGGAAGCATCTTTATGATTTAACTGTTTTATTAAAAAATTGACAGGATAAAAAAATTTATCAATAATAAAAATGCTTTATTTGAAATGATTATACTTCAAAGGAAAGAGGAAAAAAGTAGATATGGTGGTATCTCTGAAGATATAACACTAGAACAATTTGAAGTATTTAATTGTTTAAATAGTGATGATGTAATTAGAGCAATTGATTATGTTCATAATGTATATGTATTTGATAAAAAAGATATACTTGATATGACCGAGATAAATGATGCAATAAATCTCATTAAAGTAATCTTATTAAGATAGCAATTACCTATGAATAAAGGCGGAATCAAACAAATTAATATAATAGTTTTTTTAATGAATGAATAGAAAAATGAATGATGTTAAAATTTATGGGTAATATACTGTAGAAAACTACTAAAATCATTAATAGTTTCAATTATTTTGTAGCAATCTCATTGCTAATATTTTTATTTAGTAGATATAAATTAGGTGATAAAGTAGTTATTTATATAATCTTTGATGTGTTTTTATTTTGTGTACCTCAGACAATATTATTTGTTTATAACTATATTGCTACTAAGGATATTACAACAGATACTGGTGATTTAGTTTGCTTTGTTTTATTACTATTTATATCTCCTATTTTGTTTATTATATCTATCTACTTATATTTTAAAAAATCTAATTAGATATTTAAATAATAAATAACTTATGCCTAGAACCACAAATATACCTTTCGACAAAATAAAAGAAAAAATTTGTGTATTTCGGCGAATCCAGGCCACCTATCTCGGCGAATGTAGGCCATTCATCTCGGCGATTGTAGGCCACTTTAGAAAGCTTTATTGACATAATCAATTCAACATCTTAAACTGAATTCAAATTCAGTTGTGAGGT